>NZ_LR877185.1:0-93111 GCF_903995135.1 Pseudoalteromonas sp. 3J6
TATGTGGTGTGGTTATTCCCCATAAATAGGCGATAACGCAGCATCAATGCCAAACAGGCGCTGCCCGAAGGGTTCTGCCTAGGGGCGATTTACTCTTTGTTGCTCGGTTTTTACTTAGCCCACTAGGTTACAAACCTCGCGCCGCGATTAAACCGCCCCTAGTTTGAACAAATCTTAATCCGCAAAGGTCAACAGACCCTGAATGTTTATTCTAATCTTATAAAATTAGGATAATGTAATGGCTAGTGGCAGTTAATTTAACCTGAACTCTGTGTGGGATAGATTTATTATCCAGAGTTCAGGTTATTTAAGCAGTGGGATAGCCTAAGCGCAGCTTAATAAATTCGGCGAGTTTAAATACCGCGTTTTCAGGTTCGCTGGCGGTTTTTACTAAACTAATACCTATGCTGCCAAGCGCAGGTAAATGTTTAGTGTGTAAGTGATAGGCTAAATCGTTAGGTACGGTACTTTTTGCGAGCACTGTTATGCCTAAGCCTTCTTTTAATGCGGCAATTAAACCGGTTAAATCGGCATTACTGTAAACAATACGATATTTAATGCCTGCTTTTTCAAGCGCCTGAGTTGCTCTGCGTCGGTAAATACAGCCCTCAGGCGCGGTCACTAAGGTTACCGTTTCATTTTGTGCCAGTGATAGGTCGCCTACCCACACTAATTGGTCTTGAATAAAAATAGGGAATTTTTCTGAGTCTAGTTGCTCGTTAAGCGCTAACACTAAATCAAATTGATCTTGGCGCTCATCAGAGAGTAGGTGTTTACTTAAACGTGATTTTACTTCAAGTGATACCTCAGGGTAGAGCGCCACAAAATCGCCAATAATGGAGGGCAAAATACGCGCGGCAAATTCGCTAGGGATCCCCAAGCGCACTTTACCGGTTACACTTTCTGAGGTGAACAACTGCAAAATGGCATCGTTATGCTGCACCATTTGCTTTGCCATCGGCAGTAATAACTCGCCATATTGGTTGAGCACTTGTCGTTGCCCCTGCTTTTTAAATAATTTATAGCCGAGTAAGTCTTCTAAGCGTTTTACTTGCAAGCTCACCGCAGGTTGCGAAAGGCCAAGTAAATCGCCTGCTTTGGCAAATCCACCAACCTCAACCACCATAACAAAAGTTCGTAAACTGTCGGTTGAAATATTTTTCATATTTAAAATTACTATTTATATGGCTATATATATAAGTATTATTTATCAATTGATAAGTAATTACAATTTGTTGTTGTAAGGCTTGCGCAATATACTTTTGCTATTAAAGATTGATAGGTATTTGTTATGACTTTTAACCCGATTATGTTTGCCCGCCATAGCAACGCTAACAGCGCGGTTATTAATGCCTTACAAGCCGATAGCAGTCATGTTGTTATTGACTTTAGTGGTAGTGAAGCATCGGTATTTTTAAGTGCTATTTTAGGTCATGACCTCACCAAACTTACCGCTAGTGGCTTTGGCTTTAAAGGCACACTGGATGGCGATTTAAATTCTGATTTTAGCTACGCCGTTTACTACTTTAGCGAAACCGCCTTTCGATTTGTACTTCCTGTTAATGCTAGCCTGCAATTACAAGCGCTCATTAACGAGCAGCAGCTTAGATACGATATAGACTTTGTGGTACGCACCGACTTAGCGACCTTTACTTTAAAAGGCGACAATGCATTTGATACCTTAGTTGAGGCATTTAAACTAACCCCAGGGTTACGCCTTGCTGACGCGCAGCTTTGCTATGGCGCGCAAAGTGGAGACGTGTTTGTTACTGCAGTAGATCAAAACAACGAACAGCAGTTTATTGTTATTGCTAAAACAGCCACGCTTGATAAGTGGCAACAGTATATGCAGCAACAGGGCTTTAGTGTTACCAACACTCAAGCAGCCTAACGGGTAAAAAGTTAAAGATTACAATTTGGTAAGCTTATTAATGGCTACCATGTTATTCCCCCTCATTTAATTGAGGCCACGCCCACACACATGGGTTAATTTAAAAGTGAAGGAATATTATGACTTCTAAAACAGTATTACATGCAAAGCACCTTGAAGCCGGCGCAAAAATGGTTGATTTTCATGGCTGGGAAATGCCAATTAACTACGGCTCACAAATAGAAGAACACAACGCCGTACGTAACGATGCGGGTATGTTCGACGTATCACACATGACCATTGTTGATATACAAGGTGAGCAAGCACAAGCGTTTTTACGCAAGCTAGTAGCTAACGATGTTGCTAAGTTAACTGTACCAGGTAAAGCGCTTTACACAGGCATGCTTAACGAGCAAGGCGGCGTAATCGACGACTTAATTATTTACTACTTTAGCGAAACATTTTATCGCTTAGTGGTTAACTCAGCGACCCGTGAAAAAGATTTAGCACATTTGGCTAAGGTATCGAGCGATTTTGCTGTAACGGTTACTGAGCGCCCAGAATACGCCATGATTGCAGTTCAAGGCCCTAATGCACGTGCTAAAACAGCTCAAGTATTAAACGCAGACCAGCAAGCTGCAGTAGAAGGCATGAAGCCATTTTTTGGTGTTCAAGCCGGTGATTTATTTATTGCTACAACAGGTTATACTGGCGAAGACGGTTACGAAATTGTAGTACCAAACGAGCAAGCCGCCGATTTATGGCAGCAATTGCTTGATGCCGGTGTGGCGCCAGCGGGCTTAGGTGCGCGCGACACACTGCGTTTAGAAGCAGGTATGAACCTTTACGGCCTAGATATGGACGAAAGCGTATCACCACTGGCAGCTAACATGGCATGGACTATTGCATGGGAGCCAGAAGATCGTGACTTTATTGGTCGTGATGTTTTGGTAAAACAACGTGCAGAAAAAAGTACTCACAAGCAAGTAGGTCTTATTCTTGAAGAAAAAGGCGTACTACGCAGTGGTTCTAAAGTAATTGTTGATGGTGGTGAAGGTGTTATTACATCTGGCACATTCTCACCAACATTGGGCTATAGTGTTGCATTAGCACGTGTACCACGTTCAACTGGCGACACAGCTCAAGTAGAAATGCGTAAAAAATTAGTTAACGTAAAAGTAGTTAAGTCGGGCTTTGTACGTAACGGTAAATCAATAATCTAAATAATTTGGTTATACCAATAAATAAGTTAGCCTTATTTATTGGTATTCTCCCAATCTAAACCAAAGGATGAAAAAAATGAGCAATATCCCTAGCGAGTTAAAATACGCACCTTCACACGAGTGGGTTCGTAACGAAGGCGACGGCACTTACACTGTTGGTATTTCTGAGCATGCACAAGAACTGCTTGGCGACATGGTATTTGTTGAATTACCAGAAGTAGGCGACGAAGTAGATGCTGGCGAAGACTGTGCAGTAGCAGAGTCAGTAAAAGCGGCATCAGACATTTACGCGCCAATCAGTGGTGAAATTGTTGCCATTAACGAAGAGCTAGAAGATGCGCCTGAAACAGTAAACAACGACGCATACGGCGACGGTTGGTTATTCCGTATTAAAGCGTCAGAAGAGTCTGAGTTAGATAACTTATTAGACGCTGAAGGTTACGCGCATACAATTGACGAAGACTAATCGTTAATTAATAAAAGCCCCTCTATGTTAAAACATTGGGGCTTTTATGATTAAAGCGCTTATTTTTCCATACAAAGTAAGCAGCTAAATCATCACATATTTTAATCAATACTAGTTACCCATTAGTATTTGGATCATAGGAATCTGGACACATGTCAAACGCCAAATCTCTTGAACAATTAGAGCAAAAGCAAGATTTTATTCGCCGCCATATTGGGCCAAGCCCAGCGCAAGTAAACGACATGCTTAGCGCTCTTGAAGTATCGAGCGTTGAAGAGCTGATCGGTCAAACTGTACCTGCTGGTATCCGTCTTGAGCAAGGTCTTAATATCGGCGAAAGCCGCACCGAAGTTGAAACACTAAGCTACTTAAAATCAGTAGCAAGCAAAAATAAAGTTTTCAAATCGTATATTGGCCAAGGCTACCACCCAACTCACGTACCGCACGTAATTTTACGTAACGTACTTGAAAACCCGGGTTGGTATACAGCGTACACACCGTATCAGCCAGAGATTGCACAAGGGCGTTTAGAGTCACTATTAAATTTCCAGACTATGACCCTAGATATTACCGGCCTAGATTTAGCAAGTGCCTCACTGCTTGACGAATCAACCGCTGCAGCCGAGGCTATGGGCCTTGCAAAACGTGTATCTAAAGCTAAAAAAGCCAATGCGTTCTTTATTGCCGACGACGTACACACGCAAACCATTGACGTAGTGAGCACCCGTGCAGAGCAATTTGGTTTTGAAATTATTGTAGGTAAAGCCGCCGATGCTGTGAACCACGATATTTTTGGTGCGTTATTTCAATACCCGTCAACATCAGGCGAAATTGTTGATATAACTGACCTAATAGCTGGCGTACAAAGCAAAAAAGCGATTGCCTGTGTAGCTGCCGACATTATGAGCTTATTACTATTAAAAGCACCAGGTAAATTAGGCGCCGACGTAGTACTGGGTTCGGCACAACGTTTTGGTGTACCTATGGGTTACGGCGGTCCTCATGCCGCATTTTTTGCAACACGTGATGCGTACAAACGTTCATTACCAGGTCGTATTATTGGTGTATCAAAAGACCGTTTAGGTAACGATGCATTACGTATGGCAATGCAAACCCGCGAGCAACATATTCGCCGCGACAAAGCCAATTCAAACATTTGTACTGCGCAAGTATTGCTAGCGAACATGGCTGCGTTTTACGCGGTATACCATGGCCCGCAAGGCTTAAAAACCATTGCACAACGCATTCACCGTTTTGCTGATATTTTAGCAACTGGCTTAAAAGCAAAAGGTGTGGCACTTAAGCACACTACTTGGTTTGACACATTAACAGTGGTTGATGAAAACAAAGCCGACGTGATTGCGCGTGCTGTAGCTAAAGGTGTTAACTTTGCTACTAACCATGCAGGTGAATACTCAATTTCAGTATCTGAAACCACAACCCGTGCAGACGTTGCTGAGTTATTTGATATTATTTTAGGCGAAGGCCATGGCCTAAGTGTAGATGCGATTGCCGCTGATGTTGAAGCAAATGGCAGTGACTCTATTCCTGCAAGCCTAGTGCGTGATGATGAAATACTAACGCATCCAAACTTTAACAGCTACCACAGCGAAACAGACATGCTTCGCTATATTAAGCGCCTTGAAAACAAAGATTTAGCGCTTAATCATTCTATGATCTCGTTAGGCTCATGTACCATGAAACTAAACGCGACCGCTGAAATGATCCCAGTTACCTGGCCTGAATTTGCAAACCTTCACCCATTCTGCCCGCTAGACCAAGCAGAGGGTTACCAAGTAATGATTAACGAGCTACACGATTGGCTAGTTAACATTACCGGTTACGATGCGGTTTCATTGCAACCAAATTCAGGTGCACAAGGTGAATACGCAGGCTTAATCGCCATTCGTAAATACCACGAGTCACGAGGGGACGCGCACCGTAACGTATGTTTAATCCCAAGTTCTGCGCACGGTACTAACCCAGCGTCGGCACAAATGGCCAGCATGAAAATTGTAGTTGTTAACTGTGATAAAAACGGCAACATCGACATGGAAGACTTAAAAGCAAAAGCTGAAGAAGTCTCTGAAAACCTATCATGTGCCATGGTAACGTACCCATCTACCCACGGTGTATACGAAGAAACGATTCGTGAGTTATGTGAAATTGTTCACCAGCACGGTGGCCAAGTTTACATGGATGGCGCAAACATGAACGCGCAAGTAGGTGTTACTAGCCCAGGCTTTATTGGCTCAGACGTATCGCACTTAAACTTACATAAAACCTTCTGTATTCCACACGGCGGCGGTGGCCCAGGTGTTGGCCCAATTGGTGTTAAATCACACCTTGCGCCATTTATGCCAAACCACAGTGTAATTAACGTACCAGGTACTAATGAAGGAAATGGTGCAGTATCGGCAGCGCCTTACGGCTCTGCAGCTATTTTACCTATTTCATGGGCTTACATTGCCATGATGGGCTCTGAAGGCTTAAAACAAGCGACAGAAATGGCGATTGTAAATGCTAACTACCTAAGCAATGAGCTTAGCAAGCACTTCCCAATTTTATACCGTGGCCGTAATAATCGCGTTGCTCACGAATGTATTATTGACCTACGCCCATTAAAAGAAGCCTCAGGCATTACTGAAATGGACGTTGCTAAGCGCTTACAAGATTATGGTTTCCACTCACCAACAATGTCGTTCCCAGTAGCGGGCACATTAATGATTGAGCCAACTGAATCTGAGTCTAAGGGCGAGATTGACCGCTTTATCGAAGCGATGGTATCGATTAAAGGTGAAATTGATAAAATCATTTCAGGCGAATGGTCTATCGAAAACAACCCACTGGTATTTGCACCGCACACACAAGCTGATGTGTTAGGTAATGAATGGGACCGCGCGTATGACCGTTTTTACGCTGCATTCCCAGTGCCAGCAGTTGCTAAAGACAAGTTCTGGCCAACGGTTACA
This sequence comes from Pseudoalteromonas sp. 3J6, assembly GCF_903995135.1. GTDB lineage: Bacteria > Pseudomonadota > Gammaproteobacteria > Enterobacterales > Alteromonadaceae > Pseudoalteromonas. Next base: position 6,532 of record NZ_LR877185.1, read on the forward strand.
CGTATCGATGACGTATACGGCGACCGTAATTTAGTATGTGCATGTCCTCCGATTGAGACTTATCGCGACTAATTTTTGAACTTTAAAGGATAGTAAGTTCCACTGTGGAGTGGGATTTATTGAAATTATAAAAGCCGTTGCAGTAATGCAACGGCTTTTTTGTGTGAGGTGAAAAGCCATTTCCAATGCTTATGTAGGTTGAGTGAAACGAAACCCAACGATTCTCCAATATCATTACCAACTCTCAAGCACGTAAATATGTATTGTTTGTAGGTTGCTCTTTAGGCATGTGTGATTTAACACAGGAATAATAGGTATCACCGTAGGCGCTGAGCTTGCTGGCGTGCGTGGTTTGTAGGTTGGGCTTTAGCCCAAAAAGTTGTATCACCTTGGCTGATTGCTTTTATTGCTAACTTTTGCCTGGATAAATCCGTGACCTAAATTAGAAACCTCATTCAAGGTTTTGTCGCGCTGGCGACGGCAGCCAAAGAGGGGCTGCCGCTGACCCCTCTCTGGACTCTCCCAGCGCACCCGAGCATCACACTTAATCCTTTAAACCACAATTGATGTGAACGTAAACGGCGAAGATAGGCCATCCATGGCCTAGTTTCGCCTTATCGCGCATCCATGCGCGATATTACTCATCAATTGCTTATTTTCAGGGCGTGATGACGGGGGAGGGGGTTAAACGTGAGATTAATGATTAATAATTGGTCTAGGTAAGAAGTAAAACTTGATCCTTCGAATTATTACAAAATTATATTTTCCAATCGAATAGGGGTCACCCATTAGAAAGTTCCGGTCAAGCAGGCAGCTGTGTTTCCTTGATCTTTTTATTCAAAAACCAAGTGTTCTTATTATTTAAACTCAATTTAAATATGACTACGCACCCAGTAATGACGTCGATTGGTGTGAATATGCACCAGTCACCCATATGAATTTAGGCAGTTTAATAAGCATTGTTGATGATTAATTAATGCCCTTGGCTTTCGCCTCAGTCATCGTTTAGTACCAATGTCAGTCCAGTTTCTGGCTGTGTTTACACACTGCGCTGTAACAATTCTGTGGTTTATGCTTACACATTACCAATCCTTTAACCCCTTCGCTTCTGCTCCTGACGAATCTAAGCATAAGAATTATTTTCCTAGGATAAAAGATAATAGATGTTGCAAAGGTTTTTTATGAGTTATTTACGTGTGGTAGGTTATTAGGTACACTAATGTTGTATAAAAATTAGCTATCTGACCTAATATAAATACCTTTATTTAGGTCTCAGGAAAATAAAATTATAAGTAAATGGAGTTTAAGTTCATATGGAAGTTCATTTTTATCCAGGTCAGGACCTTTTGGTTATAAAGCAAAATGGTTTGAAATTCGCTCAATTTGAAGCGATGGGAGGCCCTCCAAAAGTTGGTAATGATCCCTATATGGCCGAAGAGCCGACTACGCCAGGTCATTATATAATAGATAAAACAGAAGCTTATAGAACGCCTACTTGGCCTACATCAAAACTAACTTGGGGCACTAAGCTAAAAGATATGCCTGCAAAAGGAGATATTTGGTATGCCCTACCAAGTGGTAAGTGGGGAAGTCTAAATCAGTTATATAAACTACCTGTGCGTAGTGCAATCATGGAAATGCATAAAGAGCTGTATGGCAAAGAAGTGGTACCTGACAAGTGGGTGTTCAATGATTTTGGGCCTACTGCTATTCGTTGGTTTAAAGATATTAATGGTAATAAAATACTTGATGGAAAAGAGCGTCTATCAGGGCAAATGTTTCACACTACGCCGGAGAACGAAGCCGAAAAAGCAACAGGTTCAACAGTTCGATTGGTACCTTCACATGGGTGTATTCATTTAAAACCTAACGATAGAGACCGCTTATTCACCATAGGTGCTTTTAAACGAGGCACTTCATTTACGGTACATAAATATCATGAACGTTATAAATCAAATTAATAAAAGTATCTGCATTTTATCAGTGACGATGAGTGCTTTTTTTTTATTTAGTAATAACCTGCTTGCAGCAAGTATGTACTTGCTGCCTAACGGTAATGAAGTATCTATTGAACTTGATAGCGTATCTACCGTTTTTGACTCAGATAATGGATGGTTACTTGGAGGTTATAAAATAATAAATGGTAGTAACGCTTCATATGTAAGTTTTATTCCCTATAACAAGGAGCCAATAAAATACTGGCCTTTAACAAGGGGTTATGTATCACAATTTTTCAAAGCTAATAATAAATTTTATGTTATTAGTTCAGCTGGAGATGCTCTTCAAATTGAAGACGATGGTTTAACCTCAACAGGCTTTAAAGTTAAGCCCAAATCTACAGTGGTGGCTGAAAAACCTTATTTAATTGCTTGCCATCCGCGCGGGTGGGCAAAGCTTAGTTCTATAAATACAGGCAGTTGCTATAGGTTGGATGGTACATGGGATATTGAATTATCTTGGACTCAAATAAATATTCCACCAAAGCTGTGTAATGGGAATTTAAAAGTATTAATAACAACCAATAAAAACCAAAATTGGGATGTTATAACCCTTGATACAGAAACAGGAAAAACGCTAACAAGTAAAAAAATAGCAAAACCGAAACATGAAATGTCGTTGTGTGAGCTATAGAAGTTAATAGATTAAAATACTGTATCTATTTTAATAGACTAAATGAACTTGGATTTTGATGTATTGAACACTTTGCTTAATGCGGGCTATAAAAGGGCAATATTATTGCTCTTTTATATGCGCTTAAATTGGTTTTTATAAACTATAGCGCGACTAAGCTTAGCTCTAGCATTGCCTTTATTTGTTTTACTATTTTAGCTTCTGTTTCAAACGAAAGGGGTCACCCATTAGAATGTTCCGGTCAAGCAGGCAGCTGTGTTTTCTTGATCTTTTTATTCAAAAACCAAGTGTTCTTATCATTTAAACTCACTTTAAATATGGCTACGCACTCAGTAATGACGTCGATTGGTGTGAATATACACCAGTCACCCATATGAATTTAGGCAGTTTAATTAAGCATTATTGATGATTAATTAAGGCCCTTGGCTTTCGCCTCAGTCATCGTTTAGTACCAAGTCTTGACTTCAGACATCAAAGGTCTAGATTTATAGTTTAAAGCTTATTGAGTGAATCGCTATGTCTAGGCCGCTGTGAATAGAGTACGAGAACGCATTTTATCATGTGATGAACCGTGGAAGAGGGCGTGAAAATACCTTTTTGAGTGATGACGACTTTAAATATTTTTTATATTGCATTGAGCAAGCAAGCCTTCGCTTTAATATTGAAGTGCATTCATATTGCTTAATGACCAATCATTACCACTTGCTAATCAAAACCCCTGATACAAATTTAGGCCGAGCCATGAAGCATATTAATGGCCTTTATACCCAGTACTTTAATCGAACACATAATACGGATGGTACGTTGTTTAGAGGGCGCTACAAAGCGGTACTTGTGGATGCAGATAACTATTTTTGCATGTTAGTCGGTACATTCACCGTAACCCAATTGAAACGAGTAACCCCTTGGTAGAAGAGCTTGTTAAATATAAGTGGTCTAGCTATTCAGCTTTCATTAGAGGGGGAGTAACGCCTAAATGGCTCGTTCGAGACTTTATATTTTCGTTGCAAGGCAAAAAGCGTAAATATGCAGCTTATAAGCAGTTTGTGGAATATGAAAACGACACAGAAATAAGCGCTTTTTATGGTGCTAAAAAGTTATTGTCGGTGCTTGGTTGTGGGACTTTATTAAAAGCATAAAGGACTGTATTGCGATATCAGGTAGTGAAAGTAAGTTTGTTAGTAAAAAGTACTCTGTAAATGATGTAATTGCTTATGTAGCTAAACATTTTAGAGATGATATAGTAATGGTTAAAAAGGGGCACAAAGAGAAAAACTTACCCCGTTGGTTTGCTATTAAATTGTGCCAAGGTTTAACGGGATTAAATTTGCAGGTTTTAGCAGATGTTTTTAATGTTGAACATTATTCGGCGATATCGAAAACTGTCGGTAGGTTGAATACATTAATGGTTGAAGATAGAAAGGTTAAATTACAATTGGACAAGCTGCAAGATTGTTTGATGTCTGAAGTCAAGGTTTGACCCCATTTGGTTTTTGATAATTTACCGCAGCGACATATTGATGATATTTTAATTTCATTAGAAGTTTATGTGAATGGCGGGATTGGATCTCAAAAGTCATATCAATAACATACTATTTCTCGGAATCAATATAAATAGAAGGTAAATTACTATGGATGAGTTTACTTGGCGGGTAATCGTTTTTTCTCTTTTGTTAGGGGGAGGAGTAACATGGTTGCTTCCCAAAAAGTGGTTTAAATTAACTAGTCGAATTATGATTGTAGTTGGCATATTAGGAGTTTTTTTTACAGACTTTGAAATATTAAGCGCTTTTTGTTTTTCCTGCATACCAATTGGCTTTGGGTTATTAACTTATAATAAAAAATATTCAGAGTCTTAGGTAAATACTCATTATTTAGTGTAGGTAACTTGAGCGAGGCTACCAAACCCTTATCACTTTTATTTTAATTTCACCTGCATTAGCCCCCTTTTACTCTCTTTAGAAAGTTCCGGTTAAGCAGACAGCTGTGTTTTCTTGAACTTTTTATTCAAAAAACCAAGTGTTATTACTTTTTAAACTCACTTTAAATATGACTATGCATCCAGTAATGACGTTGATTGGTGAGAATATGCACCAGTCACCCATGTGAGATCCAAGGTGCCAATCTTGACTTCATACATTAAAAATAGATAAATCAGAATGAGTGTCATTATAATTATCTTAAATTTTAATTGCCTCAGAGGGTGTGGTTGATAACCCACTAAAATATTTCATTATTAATTTTCCTTGGCTATTTTTTTCAATTACTAAATAGTTGTTTGAATTAAGGTAGTAAAAACTAGTTTTAGACATGGGGATTAGCTTTATTTTATTTCCACCTGTGCGCTGAGAATATAAAACGTCATTTTCATAAATTAGGCTGCGAGAAGTATTTTTATTAATACGGTAATCGCCTAAAACGGGTAATAGTTGCTGCGCTGTTACATTTACGCTTTTAAATTTTGGTAGTTCTATACCTAGTACTTTAGCTGTGAGTTTTTCGTTTATAAAAATAGGGTTTATATGGTTTGAATTAGCGAGTACAGCTACGTATAGTTTTTGCTCGGGTATGTAGCGTGCATGTGCTAAAAAGCCATTTATTCCACCGGTGTGCTTAATTACCGTGTAGTCATTAAAAGGCTTAATAATTAGGCCGTAACCGTAAGGTGAAAAGCTGCCGTCGTTAAGTTTAAAAGGGCTGACCATCTTCTCATAACTTGCCTTACTAATAAGTTTGCCTGACGATAATGCACTAAACCAAATGTTTAAGTCAGTTGGAGTAGATATAAGCGCCCCTGCTGCATAGGGCCAATCCATATTAATATAACTTGTGTTTATAAAGCCTTGCGCTGTTTTTTCATATCCAGCTGCGCGATGAGGAACAAGCTCTTGCCCTTCGTAGCTACTTTGTGTCATCCCCAGTTTTTTAAAAATATATTGTTCAACGAACTCCTTATAAGATTGCCCACTTGCTACTTCCACTATTTTACCAAGTAGTGAATAACCTGTATTTGAATAAGCCATTGCTTCGCCTGGTTTAAAAACCATAGGGTGCTTGGCAAAACGCGCTAGCGTATCATCAACACTTGCAGGTACTTTTATTTCTTTATCGAACAGGTCGTCGTCATCGGTATAATTTGCTATTCCCGATGTGTGGGTCAGTAAGTTTTCTATTGTGACGAGGTTACCCTCAGTAGGAAAGCTTGGAACATACTTATGAATATCGTCAGAGGTTAATAATTTACCTTGCTCTTGCAGCATCATAATTGCAGCAGCGGTAAACTGTTTTGAAATAGAACCTAACCGTAAAACACTTTGATTGGTTAGTGCAATGTTGTGTTCAAGGTTGGCAAGCCCTCGGGTTCCTTTAAAAACAGTTTTTCCATTTTTACTTATTATCACCGACACACCAGGCTCACTGGCTGAAAGAGTATTATTAAGGATTTGCTGATACTGTAAAACTGTAGGCTCTGCTTTAGCTAGGTTGGGTATTAATAGAGTAAGAGCTAATAAGCAGCCTGTGTAAAATGGCTTAATCATGTTCATCCTTTAATTTTTTATATCAAGTTCGCTAATGAGCAGGCGTTCCTTGCGCTTTATAGTGAGTTAATATTGCACAGCTAAAAAGTAAACACAATTAATGACGTTTTTAAGTACTTAGTACTGATTAATAAGTACAATAGTTAAAATTTATTTATTTTAATTTTATATTTACAAGGAAGTTGTTTATATGAGTGATGTAACGCCATTTTTATATATTGCTGTTATGGCTTTTTATTTTTTACACAAAAACGAAGAAGGTAAAATTTTAGTACCGATCGTTGCTTTTGCAGCAATACCGTTATTTAGTAACGATTACTGGCTGTGGTTTAAGGTGAGTATAGGGCTGAGCATCTATGTTTTAATGATAGAAAAAGCTAAGGCCGGATATACAGGAGGTGGGGCCGTTTCAGTATTCGCTATGCTTTTTATAGGGGCTTATATAGTCAGTATTGTTATTAATACAGTTATATTTGTAATGGCTAATGGAATTTTTTAACTGTTATTTCGACTTTTTTGTATTACTGTTCAAGCAAAAATGAAGCGGCTGCAAAAAAGGAGTTAATCTTGAGAGGTTTAATTAAACTGGAAGATATTTAAATGATATTAAAAGGCTGCGTAGTAATATTTTGCTTAGTATGTATTAATCTTTTTGCTCGACATAATATGACTCAAAAGAAAGCTAATGGCTATTCTAATAAGGGTTTGTTAAAAATATCATTTGTTTTTTCAAGTTTACTAAAAGAACGAAAGGGGTCAAATCTTGACTTCAGACATCAAAGGTCTAGATTTATAGTTTACAGCTTATTGAGTGAATCGCTATGTCTAGGCCGCTGCGAATAGAGTACGAGAACGCATTTTATCATGTGATGAATCGCGGAAGAGGGCGTGAAAATACCTTTTTGAGTGATGACGACTTTAAATATTTTTTATATTGCATTGAGCAAGCAAGCCTTCGCTTTAATATTGAAGTGCATTCATATTGCTTAATGACCAATCATTACCACTTGCTAATCAAAACCCCTGATGCAAATTTAGGCCGAGCCATGAAGCATATTAATGGCCTTTATACCCAATACTTTAATCGAACACATAATATGGATGGTGCGTTGTTTAGAGGGCGCTACAAAGCGATACTTGTGGATGCAGATAACTATTTATTGCATGTTAGTCGGTACATTCACCGTAACCCAATTGAAACGAGTAGCCCTTTGGTAGAAGAGCTTGTTAAATATAAGTGGTCTAGCTATCCAGCTTTCATTAGAAGGGGAGTAACGCCTAAATGGCTTGTTCGAGACTTTATATTTTCGTTGCAAGGCAAAAAGCGTAAATATGCAGCTTATAAGCAGTTTGTGGAATATGAAAACAACAAAGAAATAAGCGCTTTTTATGGTGCTAAAAAGTTATTGTCGGTTTTGGGTTGTGAGGACTTTATTGAAAACATAAAAGACTATATTGCCAAGTCAGATAGTGAAAGTAAGTTTGTTAGTAAAAAGTACTCTGCAAATAATGTAATTGCTTATGTAGCTAAACATTTTAGTGTTGAAGTAGATGATATAGTAATGGTTAAAAAGGGGCGCAAAGAGAAAAACCTACCCCGTTGGTTTGCTATTAAATTGTGCCAAGATTTAACGGGATTAAATTTGCAGGCTCTAGCAGATGTTTTTAATGTTGAGCATTATTCGGCGATATCGAAAACTGTCGGTAGGTTGAACAGATTAATGGTTGAAGATAGAAAGGTTAAATTACAATTGTACAAGTTGCAAGATTGTTTGATGTCTGAAGTCAAGACTTGACCCCATTTGGTTCATTCGGTTGAAGTCAAGACTTGACCCCATTTGGTTCTCATGACCCCATTTGGTTCTCATTTGGTTCTGACCCCATTTGGTTCATTCGGTTGAAGTCAAGATTTGACCCCATTCGGTTCCAGACCCCATTCGGTTCCTTCGGTTTAAAAAGTAACAACACTTGGTTTTTTGAATAAAAAGATCAAGAAAGCACAGCTGCCTGCTTGACCGGAACTTCCTAATGGGTGACTCTTGTGGCTTTTTTATGTGTTTTATCCTTTTAAATCAATGGTTTGTGAGGGGTTTTGCTTTTCGTTTCTAATTTTTCACGGTTTTGGTTAATTTTATGTTGCAATAATGCTTCCGTGAGGTTAATGTGACTTTAGAGGTACAAGAGATGCTTCAAAATCATCAACTTTATTAAAAGGAAAATAAAATGGAAAATAAAATGGAAAACATTCAACAACTTCCAGTAGAAAACAACGAAGAACTACAGCTAGATGAAATTCAAGAAGTTGAATCACATGTAGATCACGATTGGGAAATTGGCGTTGGCTGCTCAACACCTTTCTAATTGAGCTTTTAAAATAAAAAGAGAGAAGTATTACTTCTCTCTTTGTTGCGAATCTAATGAATAATAAAGAATCAAGATATCAACAAGAAAAAGCTAGGTTTTATGGTATTGCAAAGCAGGTTTGTAGCAGCAATCTAATTGAATCTCAACTTGATAAAGAATTTTCCCATTGGCTAGCTTACAGAAAATTACATGCCGACTTTTTAATTAATGGACCAGAAAGTCAATTCTATTTAAATTGCGATGTAAGCTTCGAAGACAATGTCGAAGTCGAAAATAAAAATATATTTTTTTTGTTTCATTATGGCCCTTATTTCTCTGTTCCCCTTTACTTTGTAAAAAAATTTAATTTCAGTGGCGCGGCTTTCATTCTGACTTCACAGAGTATTGATTTAGGACTTGTAGTAAAATGTGCGCATGCCTTTGGTTCAGAATTGGAACCAATTGTTATTGATGAATCAGGCTTGTTTGTGAAAAAAGTACTCAAAGCAAAAAAAGCTGGAAAATGTATTTTTATATTGGTCGATTTACCAGCCGGTAGTGACGATAAAAATTATAAGATGTTTGATACTCATTTTGGCAAAATTAAGCATCGTTTGGGGTACATGCGTATCGCCTCGATGTTAAAACAAAAACCATCTTTAATACTACCTCAAATAAGTAATGATTATAAAAAAATGTCTATTGGACTAGCTGAAATTAATAGCCATGGTGAAGTTGTAGATGAATATGTAAAGTTGTTAGGTAATGACTTCAAAAACTTTGAGCGGGTTAATGAATTAGAACGAATGTGTGAATTTAAATAGCGTAAGGGTCTGCCATAGTGAATACATTAGATGAGAGTTACATATTTAATTACAAGGAAAAATTAGATAATGGCCACGTTGTATCAATAAAAACGATTCAAGACAGATATTTCCATATCCCAAAAGACATTTTTACATTACTAGAAAAGCATTCTTCTAATACTGGTGAAATTTCCAATATGCTCAAAGCTGAGTATATTTATGATTTACATAAAAAAGGTGTGATTTATAAAGCCAGTGAGATAGAGCATATCAGTGAGAGTACTGGAGAGGAAGTTGAAGGGTTTGTTCTGTTAAAAGAGCGACCTTTAAGCTTTGCACTAAAATTCTTCAGTTTATTTAGTTACGCAAGACTATTGATTCCTTACCTAGTGTTGATATTAAGTATCTCTTTTTACCTTTATGACACTAATAATATACTTACTGCCATACCTTCAGCGTCAGTTGGTATGGGGTATGATATTTTAATTATGCTTATGCTGTATATATTTACTTCTGGCATTATTCACGAGTTGGGTCATAGTTCTTTGCTCTATAAATACCATGGTAAAGAAGCTCCAATTGGTGTCACATTTAACTATTGCTTTCCAGCATTTTTTTCGGATGTTAGAGATGCTGCATTACTTATAGACAAAAATAAAAAATTAAAAGTACTCTTTGCGGGCGTTTTATATCAAATTATCTTCTTTCCTCTATTGGTTTTACCATTTTATTTTTGGTTAGGAGAGGTTGCGCTAGTTTTACTTTTTTACATGCTAGCGATACAAATTTTCTTTAATTTGGTTCCTTTTGTAAAAAACGATGGCTATTGGATATACAAAGAAATGTTCTCAGCCAGGGAGAGGAAAAAAAGGATTCATTATTTTACTTTTAGGTTATTTTTGGTACTTGGAATTGGATACATAAGTTATGTGGTCCTTCTTACTGGATGGCATTTTTACTCGAATGTTGTCATTGAGGGAATTGCAGTTTTAGATCAGCCTGCATTTGATATTTTTAGGCAGCTTTTGGTTAGTATGTATATTGTAGTCGGTTTATATAAATACCTTTCTCAAAGAGAAAGCGAGGGGGAAATGTGAGGGATTCATTATTATTTTTATGTTTAATTTGCTCATTTGCATCAAACGCAGAAGAGCCATATAAACTTGACCTATCCATGTCATACATTGAAGGCTATAAAAGTACGGTTAATGGCAATTCCTTTGATATTGATTCGTTTTTTGAGCACGGCTTAGGGGTTTCATACCAAGTTGAACTCAGTGAATTTTGGAAAGCGGATTATAACATTGGTTTAACTTTCTCTGAGCAAGGCCCTGAAAGTCAATCTATATATGGGGTTTACACAGGGATTGATTTTGAATATCAAAACTTCAGTGAACAAATAAAGCCTTTTTTGGGGATGCAAATACATAAGCCTCTCTCATCGAGTAATACGATCGAAAATACCAGTAAGTTCAAAAAATCACTCGGGTTTAATTTCTATCCTGCCAAGGCTGCTTATTCTATTAGCTTTTCAGTTAGTCAGTCTGATTAGAGAGAATTATGGGTATTCGTAAAATATTTTTCTTTTCGGGTTTGGTTTTTATTTCTGGCTGTACTGCGACGATTAAAACCAAAGGGGTCAAGTCTTGACTTCAGACATCAAAGGTCTAGATTTATAGTTTACAGCTTTTTGAGTGAATCGCTATATCTAGGCCGCTACGAATAGAGTATGAAAATGCGTTTTATCACGTAATTAATCGTGGAAGAGGGCATGCAAACACCTTTTTGAATGATGATGGCTTTAAGTCTTTTTTATATTATATTGAGCAAGCCTTCGTTTAATATTTATGTGTATTGTTCTGTTTAATGACCAGTCACAACCACTTGCGAATCGAAATCCCGTTACTAATTTCAAGACTATAAAACTGTAGCCAACATGAACGAAAGGGGTCAAATCTTGACTTCAGACATCAAAGGTCTAGATTTATAGTTTACTACTCATTGAGTGAATTACTATGTCTAGGCCGCTGCGAATAGAGTATGAGAATGCGTTTTATCATGTGATGAATCGTGGGAGAGGGCGTGAAAATACCTTCTTGAGCGATGACGACTTTAAGTGTTTTTTATATTGCATTGAGCAAGCAAGCCTTCGCTTTAATATTGAAGTGCATTCATATTGTTTAATGACCAATCATTACCACCTGCTAATCAAAACCCCCGATGCAAATTTAGGCAGAGCCATGAAGCATATTAATGGCCTTTATACCCAATACTTTAATCGAACACATAACACAGATGGTGCGTTGTTTAGAGGGCGCTACAAAGCGGTGCTTGTGGATGCAGATAACTATTTATTACATGTTAGTCGGTACATTCACCGTAACCCAATTGAAACGAACACACCGTTGGTAGAAGAGCTTGCTAAGTATAAATGGTCTAGCTATTCAGCTTTTATTAAAAGAGGAGCGACACCGAAATGGCTCGTCCGAGATTTTATATTTTCGCTGCAAGGCAAAAAGCGTAAATATGCTGCTTATAAACAGTTTGTTGAATTTGAAAACAATAAAGAAATAAGCGCTTTTTATAGTGCTAAAAAGTTATTGTCGGTTTTGGGTAGTGAGGACTTTATTGAAAACATAAAAGACTATATTGCCAAGTCAGATAGCGAAAGCAAGCTTGTTAGTAAAAAGCACTCAGCAGATGATGTTATAGCTTACTTAGCTCAATACTTTAATGTTGAAGTTGATGAGATTATAGCGGTTAAAAAGGGGCGAAAAGAGAAAAATTTACCACGCTGGTTTGCTATTAAATTATGCCAAGATTTAACAGGATTAAATTTGCAGGCTTTAGCAGATGTTTTTAATGTTGAACACTATTCGGCAATATCGAAAGCTGTCGGTAGGTTGAATACATTAATGGTTGAAGATAAAAAGGTTAAATTACAATACGGAAAACTTCGAGATTGTTTGATGTCTGAAGTCAAGATTTGACCCCATTTGGTTTTTAATGGTTGAAGATAAAAAGGTTAAATTACAATACGGAAAACTTCGAGATTGTTTGATGTCTGAAGTCAAGATTTGACCCCATTTGGTTTTTGGTTTTAGTGTTGAAGTAGATGATATAGTAATGGTTAAAAAGGGGCGCAAAGAGAAAAACTTACCCCGTTGGTTTGCTATTAAATTGTGCCAGGATTTAACGGGATTAAATTTGCAGGCTCTAGCAGATGTTTTTAATGTTGAACACTATTCGGCAATATCGAAAGCTGTCGGTAGGTTGAATACATTAATTGTTGAAGATAAAAAGGTTAAATTACAATTGGACAAGCTGCAAGATTGTTTGATGTCTGAAGTCAAGATTTGACCCCATTTGGTTTCAATTGGACAAGCTGCAAGATTGTTTGATGTCTGAAGTCAAGATTTGACCCCATTTGGTTTGTGGTTTGAAGTCAAGATTTGACCCCATTTGGTTTGAAGTCAAGATTTGACCCCATTTGGTTTTAAGATTTGACCCCATTTGGTTTTCCATTTGGTTTCATTTGATTTTTGGTTTTCGTGATTTTTGCAGTTTTTTTATACATTTATTTACAATGGATTGACATGAATTCTTGTACCTAAAAAAACTTTAGTATTTAATGAGGTTCTATCCTTTTGTTGTTCATTGCTCGTCAATGGTATGGCAAAGATGAGGAACGGAAGGCCCATTAGATTACTTTTCACATAGGAAGTGGTTTTATATTATGAAAATCAAAATTTTAAGTTTAGCTATATCGGCTGTATTGTTAACTGGCTGTGGGGGTTCTGATAAAAAAAGCACACCGACTGTAGTCCAAAGTGTGTTTGAGATCCAGCCATTAATGACGGTTACGGGCAAGGAAGATAGCCCATCAGCTATAGTCATTAATGCCAATAAAGTCCCTGATGGCGCTGAGGCCATAGTTTTAGAATTAGTAGAACAACCTACGCTTGGTGAGATATCGGGTATATATCCAAATTTAAGCTACGTGCCGGTGGCAGACCAATTTGGTGACGATACCTTTAGCTTTAAACTAAAAAAAGGCATTAAAGAAAGTAGCACGGTAAAAGTTAATATTACCCTTGCGGCTGTTAACGATGCGCCAGTAATTACAGGAACTCCTGCTGCTACTGTGCAAGCTAATGAAACGTATCATTTTGCTGCCGCGGCTTCAGATATTGATTCTGAGCAATTGAGTTTTAGTATTGACAATAAACCTGATTGGGCGACGTTTGATACTGTAACTGGGGTATTAAGTGGTATGCCTTCAAATCAGCATGCAGGTAAAACCAGTGGTATTGTTATTCGTGTCTCAGATGGTGAATTTGAAGCTGCTTTACCTGCATTTGATATTGAAGTGATTGCATTATCTTGGGTTAAACTCGGTGATTTACCGGGCTTTGAAGGTACGCATTTAAATGTTCAGTCAACCAGTGATGATCTGTATGCAGTGACACATAACTTTGCGATTGCTGCTGCTTCTTTATGTTCAAGTGCCGAACCGAGCGCTCCGAGGTTGTCACATTGGGATATAGCACAAAATAGCTGGCAAAAACTGAGCTCACCGCAATCGAGTCGTTATTATTATCAATCAGAACTTGTTGATAAAAAGCTTTATCTCTTTGGTGGCACCGAGGCGTGTGCAAGTGGGGCAAATGCACAAGCTAATATGGAAGTGTATGATACACAAGAAAAAACCTGGCAGACGTTTGCAGCACCTACCTTTGCGCCGTTTATTAATCCGCTACAAGCGAGTTGTTCATTTAATGATGAGGTCATTGCGTTTTCTAAAAATGGTCAACAGCAACGCCTTAATCGTTTAAATACAGTGGATAACAGCTGGCAAGCAACAGAACTACCTGAGAGTTTGAATGAAATACAGCATTGTTTTAGCAAAGGTGATGCGCTTTTTGTTATCCAACGTCAATACGAGCAATTACTGTTAAGTCAATTTGATGTTGCTACACAAAGTGTTTTAAATTCAGAGTTAATTCCTGATTTTGAAGCCGGTGTTTATTATGACACTACACTTATAGGTAATACGTTATACCTGTTAAGTGCAAAAAACTTTGTGGAATTTGATTTTGATTTAATGCAATGGAAAACGCTTACCGCTAATCCGTTTGCGGTTGAGGTGCAAGATACGACTAGCTATTATTTACGTGATTTTAAAACGGTTGCCTATGGTAATACTCTGCTGTCGGTTGGTGGCGCTTATACCAATTATTATGGTAAAGCCATATATCAATATATTCCGCAATAATTTATATCCATAAAACTGATTTAAAGGGCTCACAGAGCCCTTTTTTATTGCTGATTTACCTTATTAATTAAAAATTAAGCGTCTAGCGATGTAGAGCAAAGTGATCATCCATTATAAAGTTCCGGTCAAGCAGGCTGCTGTGTTTTCTTGACCTTTTTATTCTAAAAGCCAAACGCCCCTACTTTTTAAACCAATTTAAATATGGCTATGGACCTAGTAATGGCCTCGATTGGTGAGAATACGCGCTATGGCTTGGGTAAAGAACGCCCTATGAATTTAGATATTTTTAGCATCATTGATGATTAAGTAAGGCCCTTGGTCTCCGTCATCGTTTACTACCAATATCAGTCCTGTTTCTGGCAGTGTATATACACTGCCTAATAACAAATAAATTTAAAATTAGTTATCTTCGATAACAATGGTGCAGGCAGCAGGGCTTTCACCAGTCATACTTATTACTGCCGTATACCCGTTATGACTTTCATCGTAAATGCCATCATCAGAGTAGTGTTTTTTTGTTTTATCAGCCGCTTTATATGCATCTTTAGAGCTACTATAAGGCGTTTTACTATGCTGTACTTTAAAATAGTTCTGTTTATTTACTGGTGTTGCGGACATAATTGCCCAACCAGATTTATTACCTGAAATTTCAATGCTCATAGTAATATTTGAACCCGCACCTTTAGCATGAACACCTGCTTCCCAAAGCTCCCCAGGGTTAATTTTGTTGCCACCGTCAACATCTCGTAAACTACCATGGTCAATATAGTAATCTACACTTATTGTTGATTTTGTAGCATTCCTTATACCAACAGCCAAATCGTTGCGATCTTTATTGCTACCAAAAACACTAGTAATTAGCTGATTAACATCAATATTAAAATTAGTATCGGTACCCATAATTTATTTCTCCATTGTAAATATCTATTTCATTGTCAAACAACATAAAATTCGTTGTTAATAAAATGTTAGGTTGGATGATTTAAGATATCTATTACAAATTATTACACCCAATACTCAATTGAGTGTAATTAGGAAGGTCGATTAAAAACTCAATACAAAAACTCGTCAGGGTTGCAATTATTAGTGACCCTATGCTTTTTTCTATTTTTACTTCTAGCAACACATGCATTTATAGCGTTATGTAATGCTGTGTAATATTTTTACGCTTGTCTTCAGCTATCTTTATAAAGAGTGTCCATCGCTCACCTAAATCAACTAGCTTAAATCTTTAAGGTGTCTTGGATAACCAACCAAGATCCTAACTTATTTTTATTTAAGCCAGCGATATTGCACAACGTTCACCGTCACAAAGGAGCAAATTATGAATGTGCAAAACAAAACGGGCCCGTCGGTAGCAGTAGATACAGAAATTGATGCTAATATTCTTCTCAGCAGTGCGCAAAAGCAAAAAATTAAAGTGCGTGATAGCAAGTATAAAGCGGCTGATTTATCTTGTCTGAGAGCAATTGCACAGGCTGCAATTAACGTCGAATTATTTACAATCCCGCTTTATATGAGCGGCCTCTATTCGATTCAAGGGACACACCAAATTACAGACTCGTCGAAACTGTATCCCGGCCGTTATTGGCCAGGGCTTGGTCCTACGGCTGGTTACATTCCTGAAATAAGACGTAATCAGTATGATGTTAACTTAACTGCTTTGTTTGACACCGACACCTCAGCTGGAAACAGTGATGATGCAAATAAACCAGCCAAAAAATATGAACTGTCTGTTAATCAACAAGTGTTCAACGGGGTATATAGTGTTTTTATTGAAGAAATGCTGCATCTACAACTGGCCTCAAATATGGCAAGTAAATTGGGCCTCACACCGAGCTTTACTAGTCAGGCGTTAATTGACGAAAAATATGGTTGGAAGTGCTACAACAACAAAAGTAGCATTCCACATATTTTGAACTTTGCGGACTGTACTACCGATTTATCTAAATTGAGCCCTGCGGTTCAAGCTTATTTCAAACAAATTTTTCCCAATAAAACGCTACAAGATTTACGTGTTAATGCAACAGAACTCAGTAAAGAGCAAACGCTGCTATTTATGTTGATAGAAGAGACTGAAGAAAATGCTCACAAAATTATTCAACCAGAGTTTTTAAAACCAAACGCAGATACACAACGACCAAAATACTTTGAACAAGCCCCATATGACTGGTGGAAACCGAATTACAAGGAAAGTGACTTGCCGCTATTTGGTTCAATTGGGCACATGTACTTAAGTTATTGGGATTATATTCAGATCCAATATGACGATGGAACTAGTTTGTTAGATTACGCAGCTATTCAGCCTACCTGCGAGGCTAGTCAGCGCGACTACTTCAATGAGCGCCCTGGAAATGATGAATATCAAGCACAATTTCCGGGCATTATGGGTTCGCTCAACGTAAATTCAGATCATACAGCTCTCAAAGAAGCCTTAATGAACAATGTGAATGCCATTACGGATCAAGGTGAGGGTGATGGTGTGGCTGACATGCTTTGTAAACGTTGGGCTAATGAGATATGGGCGCAAAACTTTCTTGCTTCTAAGGAGTCGCCATCAAACGATGCTCACCCGAGTACAGTCGCAGAAAAGTTCCAACCAAGCGCTGATGCATTAAAAGCGGATTACCCAGCAAGCTGCAGTGAAGATCCTATATCAGGCTCAGCATGTGCACGGATCACCAATAAATATAAAGATCACTTTCAAATTTTCACCGATACGCTGAAGCTGATCGTTGACTTTGAATCCCCTTCATCAAACTCTAGTGAACGCTACATGACATGGCCTACATGGTTTGCTGATGGCAACACTTGGAGCTGTGAATTATTAGATCCCAAAGGGGGCGATATAGCACATGCGACTAATCCGCAACTCCCAGAGGTAGCAAGCGTAGTGCAAGCGCTCAATAATCTGCGGCTCACGACTAATATTAATGACACTCACCAATTATTTAGTAGTTCAGCAGTAGGTACAATTAAAGGTCTCACAACAGCGCTAGATCGCTATTGGTCGGGTAAAACTGAGGAGTTTCCGGGTCCAGCAATGGGAGGTTCTGGAGATAGAATTTCGATCTGCTGGGCAACTACAGGAATAGCGCCAGATTTAGTGAGCGGTATCGACCCACAAAGTGCGGACACGCTTTATCATGCTTGCCAAGGAATGAGTTATAACAACATCGGCACTAATGATTTACCACCTCCTGAGGTATATCACAGCTGTAAAGGTAGTAATGATTGTAAAGCGCAGGGAGGTTGTGGTTTTGTGCATAGCACAACGCCAGGTGGCAGCTGTGGTGGCAGTGTATCGAGCGGGCCAAAAAGTGCACCAGCCGATAATAAGTGTAATAACTTGGGCGGTTGTGCAGTACCTATTTCGGCGTCTCAACTTTTCCCGAAGCTTTCAGGTGATGACCAAGAATACGATATGCAGTTATTTAAGTTTAACCTTAAAGATAACAGCTTCTCAGCAATAGATTATACTTACCCAAAAAGCCAAGCCGCTCTCAGTGATAAGTCAGATGAGTGCGTATTAATGCCTTATAAAAAAGGTGACGCTGTATACAACATTGCTTGGCAAGCTTACAGTAATGCTAATGGCTTGTTGGATGATAACGGTAAACCGCCTGAGCAGCCAATGCCTTCAGATATTCGTTTAGCACTTCCTCCTTCAACTTGATAGGAAAGAGCGTATGACAAATCTAACTCGGACGCAGGATTTTGCTGCGTCCGCTATCGAAAAGCTAACTGATCTTGGGTTTGGTGTTGGCCTCAGAAGTCAGCATTATCCTTATATTATGTCCCATTTGGAACACGATACATCACTTGGTGTTGATTGGTTTGAAATTATCAGTGAAAACTATATAGATAACCACGGATATGGTAGGTATGTGCTCGATAAATTAAAGGAACAATACCCGCTAGTTATGCATGGCGTATCAATGAATATTGGTAGTAGCGATCCAATTAACTTTGAATACTTACGCAAGCTCAAAGAGTTAGGTGAGTTTGTTAACCCTCAACTTATTTCTGATCATCTATGCTGGACAGGTCTTGCTGGTTTAAATAGTCACGACTTGCTACCAATGCCGCTAACTGATGAAAGTTTACAGCACGTTATTGACCGCGTTGATCAAGTACAAGACTTTTTAGAGAGGCCTTTAGTGCTTGAAAACCCGTCAACTTATCTTGAATTTCAACACTCTACTTTCACTGAAAGCGCGTTTTTTTGTGAGCTCGTCAAAGCAACAGGATGCGGTATGTTATTGGATGTAAATAATGTTTTTGTTAGTAGTTTTAATCATGGTTTTGACGCCGAGCAATTTATTCGCCAATTACCCCTCGATCACATTGTTCAAATACACCTTGCAGGCCCTAGTGATTGTGGAGACTGTTTGATAGACACTCATGACCAGCCTGTCCCCTATAAGGTTTGGCAGCTTTACCAATTGGCGCAGCGCTTAACTGGGGGGACTTCGACCTTACTTGAGTGGGATGCCAATATTCCCAGTTTTTCTGAGCTGGTTGGAGAGTTAAACAAAGCAAAGCTGGTACTAGCAGGTCATATCCCGGAACAAAATACGATTATTAACACTAACGCGCTTTCAACCCCCATAGTTAACGAGCGTTTAGATGCGGCACGCCACACCATGTCTAAGCGAGTAGAGTTAGATCAATGAAAACACCAGACTTAATACAAACCCAGCAGTGGCTTAGCACCGTTTTAATGGTGCGAGGTGATTTGCCACAAAAGCTTAATACTGCTGCTTCACAAGGCTTAACTTTATATAAGTGTGTTAAAAGCAGTGGCACCCTTAATGCCATGCGAAGGGTCGACATCTATGCTGCAGGTTATGTGATGCGTTTAGTCGAGTGCCTTAGGGGGGAGTTTGCACTACTTTGCCAGTTCATGGGTAAGGAAGTATTTGATACCTTCGCTAAAGCTTTTATTGTCACCTTGCCATCGGAGTCTTGGACTATGCACCAGCTAGGCTCGCGCTTCGCTGATTTTTTAGCGCACACAAAACCCACAGGCGATTTTAGCCCGCATCAGCAAGCTATGTTTTGTCTACCCGCAGAACTAGCTAAATTTGAAAGAGCAAAAGCATTAACACTTTTGAAGCCAGGGCCTGAAACAGCACACAAAGTTTTGTCCATTAGCGAAATTGAGCTACTTTGCGGTATTGCGCAAGACTTTATAATAGCAGTACCTGAGTCCGTACAGCTTATTCAAAGCGATTATCCTTTACTGCCTTTAGTCGCTGAGCTTGAGCAAGGTAAGTCATCTCTTGTGCCCACACCAGAGCAAACGTATATTGCCATATCACGCCACCAATACCGCTTAAAAGTCACTATGTTAAACGACTGGCAAACCGATTTCTTGCTTCAGCTAAAAAAAGATCAGCATTGTTACAAAGAGGCTGTCGCCTATTGTTCAGATAAAATGAATATAGAAACACAAGTATTAAAGTCTCAATTAGCTATTTGGATCCCTAGTGCCGTGAATATAGGACTGTTTACGCTACACAAAAATTAATTATCACCTTTGGTGAGTTTCTTATTCCTCGGCTTGCTGAACGGTGTTGGGCTGGTTTTACCGTTATGGCTTGCATCTGCCTTTAGTTTCTCCTTTTATTGGGATTTGAGGCTGTATTTAGTAAAACCACAAAGGGGTTCAAAATTGTAAAATACCGCGCAAGTTGGTCGCGGTTTTTCCTTGATTTTTTATTCACAGAGTTCAAGTGTTTTATTTCAACCCAACAATTAAATGGGGCACCAACTGAAAATACAGTTAAGCTCTTTATTAGAGGCCTTACGTAATTTTTTAGGGGTGACTGATTGCAGGCAGATTATTGAAACATAGTGATAAATTCACTTCCCGTTTTTGTGAAATTTAGGGTGTAATTAATCGATACAGACTAAAGGGCGGCCCCTTACTGAAATAGCTTATGCCTATTATGTTATTAGCAAGCACTTTAAATATAACTTTTATTTTTAAATCTTATATAATTTAAAAATTCACCTTCAAAAAGAGATTACTATGATTCGTAGAACTCTCATTCTTTTTTGCATTTTCTGCTTTAATATCGGCTTGTTAAATGCCAGCGAAAAAGATAAAACCATTACGTTTGCAGTTGGCCATGATCATGAAAAAATGCTGCAGGAAAATTACCCAATCTATCGTGCGAGTTGGCAATTTTTAAATCAAAGCTTAGCTAAATTGGGGTATGAGGTGGATGCCATTGTTTTACCTTGGGCAAGAGCAAACTATTATACTCAGTCAGGAAAAGCTGACGGTCTATTTTTAGCGGCTAATCTACCAGGAAGAGAGCAGTGGGCGGTATTGTCAAACCCAATTGGTATGGGGGCATTTGGTGCTTTTTATCATAAAGATAGAAAAGGCGAAGAAAATGTTATTGCGAGTGTTCGTTTAGGTGTACATGACAAAATATTAAAAGGTTATCATACTTATGAGTTGTTAGAAGTTGCCACTGCTCAACAAGGGTTTAAACTACTTTATAATCAAAAAGTAGACCGTCTTATTATGTCGCAGAGTTATGGTGAATACTTGTTAAGTAATGAATTAATTGAATTTAAAAACGAAATATCATTTGATTCTGACGTTATTGAGAAACGTTCAATTCATGTTGCATTTGCAAAAGACATTACTAAAAGTTTGAACGCAATGATTGTAGTAAATAAAGCAATTGATTTAGGTATAAACGACGGTATATACCATAAAGTTATGACTAAAAATAAAGTACCTGAAAGTATGTTTTTGTCTAGTATTGATAGAAAGTAGGCATACCTTATCTATTTTCAATCGCTTTAAAGTCAGTAGATGAGCGAAATTGTCTAATGGATGATTCCTTCACTTACTTTACACTTTTTCACTGAGCTACTTATACTTTGCTATTACCAAAGCGTCTAAAAGAGATATTAAATCTAGGTCCTATTGTGTTATCACCTTTGGCAATTGCATGTTCATAATTATCTTGAAAGCCTTTGCCCATCAGCAATAAAGAGCCATTTTCTAACGTGATATTATAGCGTTCATGTGTGATGGTTTTTGAGCGAATTAAAAATTCTCGCTGAGCCCCAATACTGATTGAAGCAATCACATCTGTAGAGCCAAATGCGGGTAAGTCACTATGAAAGCCTAAGCTTTCTTGCCCATTGGGGTAGTACAAACATACCGCGACAGCCAAATTACAACCGGTGCGTTCAGTGATTTGCTGACGTAACTCTTCAAGCAGGGGGAAACTCTTTGTTTGTCTGCCATGATGCAAGGAGAAACTACCCGATTTAGCAAGTTGTGAGTCTAAAAAAATCATTCGCCACGGTAAAATATGTTTTTGTGATCCATCGGGGAAATCTATAACCTCAGGCTCTTCGAGATCATAGTTGCTCCTCAGCCACTTAAAAAGCGTTTCACTTTGCGCTGTAGACATGAAGTGTGAGTAATAATGGGCATCACAAGACAGTGGTAATTTCATGGTTTTTATCTCAGCTACACTCAAATATGAATATAAGCATATCAGTATTTTGAAGAGTTGAAGTGTTTAGACTCCTCATCAGCCGTGCCTTGCGGCGTTAATACAAGTTCATCAACGAGTGCAAGCCCGATTAAGGCGCCTTGCGTTGAGCTTTGTTGCTCTTCCGGCTGTTTATAAAAAGATATTTTGTAAATTAAAACAATAAACCATTAAGGCGATAAGGCCATAGACTCTGTGTTTAAGTGATGGTGGGTTACCAGTATTTACAGTGTCACAGTTGAACCATGCTCAACTTTGATTAACTTAAAAATACAGTAATAATGAAAATAAGAACAAGCTGATTGCTTAGTAATTTAATAAAATGATGCTTTGAGGAAAGCTTACATTAGCTGTGTAATTTTTATAGTTTATATTGGTGAAATATTTTTATTTCTTTCTTAATAATTGATTTTAAAGATATTTATAGGTGGTCTTTTTTTTGCTTGGTTATTGTTTTTTAACCCTTTAAAAATATAGCAATCAAAAAAATCATTTAAGGAAGAAAAGTTATGGCAGAGTCATTTAAGTATGCAAATAATAAAGGACATGCAGGAGAGCTTCATCAAAAAGCTAATGAAGATCACCCCGTAATGACAACCGCACAAGGTTGCCCTATCAGTGATAATCAAAATTCATTAAAAGCAGGTCAACGCGGACCAGGACTATTGGAAGATCATGTGTTACGAGAAAAGTTGTTTCACTTTGATCACGAGCGAATTCCTGAGCGAGTTGTTCACGCAAGAGGGTATGGTGCACATGGTTACTTTGAAACGTATGATGCTTTAGATGATTTGACTTCTGCTGATATTTTTCAACGTAAAGGTGAAAAAACACCTGTTTTTGCACGCTTTTCAACAGTGGCGGGTAATCAGGGCTCGCCTGATTTAGCACGTGATGTGCGAGGTTTTGCCGTTAAGTTTTATACGCAGGAAGGTAATTGGGATCTGGTAGGCAATAATATCCCAGTTTTTTTCATTCAAGACGCGATGAAGTTTCCCGACCTTATACATAGCGCAAAAGCAGAACCAGATCGTGGTTTTCCACAAGCGCAAACAGCCCACGATAATTTTTGGGATTTTGTAAGTTTGTCGCCAGAATCCATGCACATGGTTATGTGGGCAATGTCAGATAGAGCTATCCCGCGCTCATTAAGGTTTATGGAAGGATTTGGCGTTCATACTTTTAAGTTTATTAATGCACAAGGTGAAGAAAAATTTGTTAAGTTCCACTGGAAACCTAAAGGCGGTATGCAGTCAGTGGTTTGGAATGAGGCATTGAAATTAAATGGCGCTGATCCTGATTTTCATCGTCGTGATATGTGGGAATCAATTAATAATGGTGACTATCCGGAATGGGAGCTGGGCATTCAAGTATTTGATCAAAAATTTGCTGAAGAGTTCGAGTTCGATGTTTTTGATGCCACTAAACTGATACCCGAAGAGCAAGTACCAGTTAAAGTTATTGGTAAAATGGTACTCAATCGAGTCGTAGACAACTTCTTCGCAGAAACCGAACAGGTTGCATTTTGTACTCAAAATATAGTGCCTGGGCTTGATTTTACTCCCGATCCTTTATTGCAAGGCCGTAATTTTTCGTACCTAGATACACAAACCAAGCGGTTAGGTGGCCCTAATTTCACACAAATTCCTGTTAATGCACCAAAATGCCCGATGAGACACTTTCTTCAAGATGGCCACATGGCAATGCAGAACCCCAAAGGCCGGGTTAATTACGAACCAAATTCATTCAGCGGGGATGAAAACAATCCGCGAGAGTGCCCTGTACACGGATTCAAAAGCTCAGAATCTGAAACTGGCGGGGGTAAATTACGCTATCGCTCAGAAACATTTAGTGATCACTACAGCCAAGCGCGCCAATTCTATTTAAGTCAAACTGACGTTGAGCAAACGCATATCCAAGATGCTTTAATTTTTGAGTTATCTAAAGTAGAGCATTTACGTATCAGAGAACGTGTGGTTTCTCATCTGTTAAATATTGATAACAAGCTTGCTGAGCAAGTTGCATTGGGTTTAGGTTTACAAACTATGCCAGATGCCGCAGAAGCGGCGCTTGATACCCGTCATGATTTACCAGTATCTGATGCGCTAAGTATTTTAAAAAATGCGCCAAATACATTTAAAGGCAGGAAGCTTGGTATATTAGTAAGTGATGGTTTTGATGCTGAAACCTTTAATTTATTAACACAAAGCCTTAAAGAGGAAGGTGCAAGTTATGAAATTATTGCGGCTCAAGTTGGTGGTGCTAAAAATAGTAATGGCGAGATTATTGAGGCCGATCAAGTTATTAATGGCGGTCCTTCGGTGCTTTACGACGCAATAGTTCTGCTTACCACTAATGAAGGCGCTAAAAAGTTTGCTGAAATACCGGAGGCGAAAGATTTTGTCAGTGATGCTTATGCACATATGAAGTATATCGGCTTTAGTGATAAAGCAACTCCTTTAATCGAGGCTACTGGTTTAAATGGACAGCTTGATGATGGCTGGTTGGATTTAAATAAAATTTCCGCAAGTGAGTTTGTCTCAAAAATTCGTAATCTTAGGTATTGGAGCCGATAAATCGCACAAATTGGGGCTAGTGAGAACTAGCCCTTGTTATTGATGGCACCGTTTGATTTGAGGATTACAAAAATTTAAAGGAATAAAATGAAACTAATTTATGTCGATGATAACTTGCCGGGCATAACTCGTAAGAGGCATGAAAACCAATGGGTTTATTATGATCCTGCAGGAAAGAAAATACATGATAAAGATGAAATAGAGCGGTTAGACAGTCTCGCTTTTCCCCCCGCATACAAAGATGTATGGTTATGCCCAGAAGAAAATGGGCATATTTTAGCTACTGGCTACGACAACAAAGGCCGCAAGCAATACTTTTATCATCCCGAGTTTAGAGAGCAGCAAGAGCTTAAAAAGTTTGAAGCATGTGTTTTATTTGGAAATAAACTGCCTTTGTTAAGAGCAAAACTATCGGAATATTTGCGAGGTAATGAGCTTAATTACCAGCGCACAATCGCAGCTGTTGTACGTTTAATGGACCTTGGAGCTCTGCGCGTTGGTTCTAAAAAAAATGCCAAACATAACAATAGTTTTGGTGCTACGACATTACGTAGCCGGCATGCAAAACTAACGGGTAAAAATATTCGCTTAAAATATAAAGCAAAATCCGGTAAGCAAAGAGAAGTGAACATAACAGATAAAGTGCTTAGCTCTATCATACAGCAGTTGCAAGATTTGCCTGGGCAGAGCTTATTCCAATATATCGATGAAGGCGAGTGTTGTGATGTTACCTCCAAAGAAGTGAATGAGTTTATTCAAAGTGTTATGGGTGAGCAGTTTAGTGCAAAACATTTTAGAACATGGCGGGCCAGTGTTTTGGCATTTGAAGTCTTACATAAATCAAACGGCCAGCTTTCGCTTAAAGATATGTTAGGTAGCGTTTCAAGTAATTTAGGGAATACCCCAGCAATAGCTCGTAATTCATATATTCATCCAAAGTTGATTGAGCTGTGTAAAGGAGGTAAGGAAGCTCTAAAGGACTTTAATAACTTAGACAAACTACCCCGTAAGACTAAGTACCTGAGTCGCTATGAACGTGGATTGTTGATATTTTTAGAAGAACAATGCTAATAACTTTTAGGGTCTGTTGATATTTCAAGGTTGAATTTTCAGCAGTCTGTTTGGTATTTAGGCAAGGCAGAGCCTATGTGGTGTGGTTATTCCCCATAAATAGGTGATAACGCCGCATCAATGGAAAACCGGCGTTGCCCGAAGGGTTCAGCCTAGGGGCAATTAAGTCCTTGTTACTCGGTTTTTACTTATTCTTACATGGATGTAAGCCAGTAGAATAACGCAGGAGCAGTTATCGAGCCTACTAGGTTACAAACCTAGCGCCGCGATTAAATCGCCCCTAGTTTGAACAAATTTTAATCCGCAAAGGTCAACAGTCCCTAATCTCTTTGTAATTCTACTCATATTTCAATTGCTTGAGTGATACCTATGTGTGTGAACTTTTTACAACTTCTAGCAACTTTTACTTTAAAACCTAGAGTTTTACTCTGCTTTGTTATTTACCTCTCTGATTTTAAAGGATTAAAACTTTGGTTTGAATATTGCTAATTACTAAGCGTACTTTCTTAAACAAATAAAGGAGTTATTATGAGTACTGTTATTACTGGGTTATTCGATAATGCATCACAAGCAACATTAGCCATTTATAGATTAGAAGCTTTAGGTGTAAGTGAGGCGGATATAAGCATTGTCGCTAACGACTCGTATACAAAGGAAGACTTTGCTGTAGATGAAGGTACCAAAGCTGCAGAGGGCGGTTTGCTGGGCGCTGCATCTGGTGGCATGTTAGCTGCAATTATTGGTGGTTTTACCGCTGTTGGTGCAGTCGCTTCGGGTGGTGCCGGCTTATTAGTTGCAGGTCCTTTGGTTTCAGCACTTGCAGCTGGTGGTGCAGGTGCTGCCGTTGGTGGGACTTTAGGTGCAGCAATCGGCGCATTTATTCCAGAACATGAAATTAAGTATTATGAAAACGCAATTGAGAAGGGTTCAATACTCGTCGGTGTTAAATATAACAGCGATAACAAAAATAGTATTGAAGAGATTCTTGATAATGCTGGTGCAAGCAAGGTTTCAAAAGCGTAATATTTTAGAATGCACTATAAGTATCTAAAAAGTAAAAAGGTGGAACTGCGTTCCATCTTTTTACGCGTTTGATTTTAAAACTATCTGAGTTTGGTATATTAATCTATATTGGCAACCAATGAATTATTTAGCCCACCTTTATCTAGCAAAGCCTACTGCTGATTCTCATTTTGGCAACTTACTGGGAGATTTTGGTGGTCAACGGCAGCTAACGCATATACCTACAAGCGTTAAAAACGCGCTTGATAATCATTATTTAGTGGATAAATTTACTGACGCACACCCTTTAGTTAAAGAGGCAAAACAGCTTTTTTCACCCAAGCGCAGGCGCTTTGCTGGCGTGGCTATAGATGTGGTGTTTGATCATTTTCTGATTGCGCATTGGCAGCAGTTTAATAACCAATCATTAATTGATTTTAAGCACACCAGTTATGGGCTTTTGGAAAAGCGTATACCTGTAATGCCTACTCGAATGCAACATGTAGTAACCAGTATGATGCAAAACGATTGGTTTAAAGAGTATGAAAGCGTTGATGGGGTTGGGCGGGCGCTTGATAATATTGCTAAACGGATTCGCTTTACTAATAATTTTGCAGGCACCGCTGAAGATATAACCCGACATTATAGTGAGCTAGATGGACTGTTTTTAGCGTTTTTTCCTGAGCTAATTGAACACGTTAATGAGTTTAATTTGGAAAGCGCACCAAAGTAGAGTGCGCTTACAAAATAAGTGGTTTAGTCGTCTGGTCCTTTTAAGGTAAATACTAAATGTTTACGCATATCTTTTAAAATTACGCCTTTTTTTAGCATGGCACCGCTTAAGCGCTTTTGCCATTTTAATAACTCAGGCTTTGCCGAAGTTAGTGCCTGTTGGTTTTCAAACTGAAAACACATTAGTAAAGAGCCCGGAAATAAATGATATTCCACATCAAACCAGCACTGCAGCATACCTGGAATTTCAGCACGGCCTTGCTCTTCTATTTTGTCAGCAACATTGAGGACGAGTGCTTGTTGTTTAACTTGCACAGCAGATAGTTTTTTCATGGGAGAAGATCCAATTTAGAGGCTAAGAATACAGCCGGAATAATACATTATACCCAAGCTTTCAGGGTGATAACAATCTTAGCCATACTTTAAATTAGATGGCTCATAGTGAAGACTGGTTGTGGTTAGTTTAGTAGTTCAATCGGTTTGAATACACTATTTATCAAGGGAAATTATGAATCATATAGTTGTTTTTTTAGTTATTATTTTTATGTTGTCAGGGTGCTCTGAAGAGCAAGTTTCTGAGCAAAAATTAAAACCTGTTTCTGCCATTGAGTTAAATAAAACTAAATCGTTTGATAGTCGTATTTTATCAGGTGTTATCCAACCTGCTAACACAGCCACTTTAACATTTGAGGTTAGCGGAAAGGTCGAAGACGTTTTTTTTGAAATTGGTGAGCCTTTTAAAGAAGGTGAGCCGTTAGCTAGGCTGGAACAAACAAAATATTTATTGGCAGTGCAAGAGGCCAAAGGACAGGTCTCTAATGCAAAGGCTACGATGCTAAATGTTAAGCAGGATTTTGAACGTAAAGCGTCACTGGTTGATGATGGTGCGGTGTCTGGCGCGCAATACGATTTAGCAAAGTCGCAATATGAGAGCGCCAAGGATAAAGTCGATATTGCTCAAGTGCGACTAGCGATGGCAAGAGAAGAGTTAAAAGATACCACGTTAATTGCGCCCTATGCTGGGACTATCTCAAAACGTAATATTGAACCTTCGCAACAAGTCAGCCCTAATATCTCGGCACTTTTAATCCAAGGTAAAGAAAGTTTTGAAGTCTCAGCGCTTGCGCCTGAAGGGCTTCTCTCCTCGTTAACTATTGATAAACCGGCAAAGGTAACTATTTCAGCTTTAGATAAATCGTTGAATGCCAAAATTAAAGAAATTGGCTCAGCTGCTCAAGGAGCGAATGCTTTTCCTATTATTTTAAAAATCTCAGCTAATGATATCGCAGGTATCAGAACGGGTATGAGTGCAGAAGTGCAATTTAAACAACAGCAGGGAGAAAGCGATGGTTTTATGGTGCCTGTAAGTGCAATCATGGCAAAAGAAAATAACCAACACTTTGTTTTTAAACTGATAACAACAGCGCAAGCTGACTCACAACCAGCTGGCTACGTTTTACAAAAAACAACAGTGGATGTAATGAAATTTTTTGCGCAAAAAGCGCAAATTAAAGGAGATTTAAAAGAGGGGGAACAAATTGTTAACGCGGGAATGGCTTTTTTACACGATGGGCAAAAAGTAACGCTTATCGAAGGCGAAATTAAGCGCCTTAATCCATAACCCGCTACGGAGATTTAAACGATGAAGATCCCTACTATTTCAGAGCTTGCTCTTGATCATAATCGCCTTATGTTAGCTATTGTTTTTGGCCTTATGTTATTTGGCGCCTTTAGTTATTATCAACTACCAAAGCAAGAAGATCCTAAAATAAAAATTCGTGAAGCTGTTGTCACAACCGCTTATCCGGGGATGAGCGCAAAAAAAGTAGAGTTGTTGATCACTAAAACACTCGAAGAAGCTATTCGTGAAATGCCCAGTATTGCCGAAATTCGCTCAGTATCTATCCCTGGTCGTTCTATTATTCACGCTGAGCTTAAGCAAAGTGTTGAGCAAAGTGAGTTTGATCAACAATGGGATAAACTGCGCGATCAAATAAACGCAGTGCGTGATGACTTACCCAATGGGACATTGCCTTATGTAGTAAACGATGATTTTGGTGATGTTGCCGTATTAACAGTGGCACTTATTGCTGATCCTGCCTACAGTATGGGCGATCGCCAAGATGTGGCGCAACACATTGCTGATATGCTGCATCAAGTTGAGGGCACTAAAAAAATTGATATTTTGGGCATTCAACAAGAGCGTATTTTTATTGAAATTGAAAATGCTAAGCTCGCTCAACTGGGTATTGCACCTGACCAATTAATTGGTGCTTTAAAAAACCAAAATATTATACGCCCTAGTGGGGTTATTGACGCCAATGGCAAAAACTTTATTATTCAACCTTCAGGAAATTACCAAAACCTTGCCGATATTAGAAATACACTTATCAGTGTGCCTAACCAGCCTGAAACAATATTGCTGCGCGATATTGCTAAAATAAGCCGTAAAGTGGTCGATCCCCCATCAAGAACAAGTTATTACAATAATCGCCAAGCCATTATTTTTGCCATATCTAAGGATGAACAAGCGGATGTGCTTAAGTTCACTCCTAAAATAGAAGCGATGATAGCGCAAATTAATCAAACTATTCCTGCAGGCTATCAATTAAAAAATATTACGCGCCAAGCCGATGTGGTTGAAGATGCCGTATTTGGTGTGACTTTTAGTGTTTTGCAAACCATCGTTATAGTATCAGTTGTGGTAGTGATGTTTTTAGGCTTACGCACTGGTCTGATTGTGGGCTCGATTGTGCCAGCAGCGATTTTAATCACGCTTTCAGTTATGAACTTTATGGGTATTCCATTAGAGCGTATGTCGCTAGCTACTTTAATTATTGCGCTTGGTCTTTTGGTTGATGATGGCATAATAATGGCTGAAGATTTTAAAAAGCGTATCGAAGATGGCGAAACGCGTGATGATGCTATTCGTAACACTTCAGGCACTCTTGCGATACCGTCTTTAACTTCATCATTAACAACTATTCTTGTGTTTTTACCCCTTATGTTGGCACAAAGTAGTGCCGGTGAATATACGCGCTCGATCTCCTTGGTGGTGCTAATTGCATTACTTACTTCTTGGGCGCTAAGCCTGACATTTACTACTTATTTATGTCATCGCTTTGTTAAAAAAGAAACGAGGCAAAAGCAAAATATTGTTCGACGTAAAATTAATCGCTTTTTTGATAGCCTCACCCCGCTTTACGAAAAAGCGTTACGACAAATTATGCGTGCACGTATTGCGTTTGTTGTTGTTATTTTAGGGCTATTTTTGGTCGGTGGCTGGGCTATGAGTCTAGTGCCTGCAAAGTTTTTTCCAGATTCTGATCGAGCACAAATTTTAGTGTACCTTGATATGCCTGCGGGTACTTCAATGCGTGAAACTGACGCAACGGTGCAGGCTATTTCAAAAAACTTGGATGATAAAGAACACTTTCCACATATTGAAAAATATGCGGCCTATGCTGGATTTGGTGGTCCTCGGTTTGTTTTATCACTTACACCTATCGACCCCGAACCTTCAAAAGCATTTTTTATGATTGATGTAGGTGAACGAAAGTTCGCCGATCCTACATTAAAGAGAGTGCGTGAGATGTTTGCTCAAGATTTTCCTGGTGTGATGGGGCGTGTTACGAAAATGTTCTTAGGGCCATCTGATTCTTCACTAATAGAGATTCAAGTTAAAGGTCCTGATAGTGATTATATTTATTCTGTTAGCGATGAAATTAAAACTTTGTTGCGAAATGTAGATGGCACGTTTGATATTAAAAGCGATTGGGAAAACCGCATTACGACACTTAAACTTGAGGTTAATCAGCAAAATGCTCGTCGTGCCGGAATTAGCTCAAATGATGTTGCCCAAGCGTTAGAAACCTATTTTTCTGGACGCATAATATCCGAGTTTCGTGAAGGTGATGATATATTCCCTATTGTATTAAGGGCGCAAGACAGTGAGCGATACGATTTAGATCGAATCAACAGTGTTAGTATTTATTCTTCTGCTAAAGGCGTCAGTGTTCCTTTAATGCAAGTGGCTGATATTCGCTATGAGACTCAGTTTGCCCGAATTGCGCGTGAAAATTTATTTCGTACCGTAACAGTACAAGCTAAAAATCAAATAATGTCGGCGCAAAGTATGGTGCCCTTACTTGAAGAGAAGCTTGATAAAATACGAGAGAAATTACCACCTGGTTATGAAATAGAATATGACGGTGTAGTTGGAGACTCCGCGGAATCGCAAGCTGCAATTTTAGCTAATTTACCGCTGTGTATTGCCATTATGGTGTTTATTATCATTGCGCAATTTCGCTCTTATCGTGCCACTAGTATTGTATTTTTAACCGTACCCCTAATTATCATTGGTGCTGCTTTTGGTTTGTTGGTTATGCAAGCAAACTTTGGGTTTATGGTTATTTTAGGTTTATATGCGCTTGCCGGTATTATCATTAATAATGCGGTGATTCTGATAGATCGAATAAATATTGAACGTAAACAGATAGAGTGCTTAGAGCAACAAACCACAGAGCAGTCTAATCAACAAAACTTTGAGGCGGTAATCAATGCCTCTTTAAGGCGTTTACGACCTATTTTGATGTCTACTTGCACAACGATAATAGGCTTAATGCCACTTATTTTATCTAAAGATGTTTTGTTTTATGGTCAAGCAAGCACGATTGCGTTTGGTCTTGCTATGGGAACAATTTTAACATTAGGGTTTGTTCCGGTTGTGTATACTTTTTTCTTTAAAATAAAGCCGGTTAAAGCAGATAAAAAATAAACTCAGCGTGAGTTAGAGCAGACCCAAGATTGAGATTTTATAATAATTTTAAGCCTATTAGGTGGCAATTTTAGCCACTAAGTAGGCCTGTTTTACTCATGCTTTATTTGTTTAGATAAAAACAAGTTCGTGACATCAGCAACTTTTACTAATGACTCTTTATCAGCATGACTCCAAGTTACCTTTGAGTCTACACTTTCACAACAAATGACACCTAACGGCTTGTTATCAAGTTTATAAGTGTAATCAAGTAAAGAATAAATATTGAGTGGCTCAAAGTAAGAGTGAGTAAACGACTCGGTTACTTCGTTATTTCTGGCGTCTGAGGCGTCGAGTACTTGGTTGGTTAAAATATAGTTGAAATAAGCAGGGGAGTTTTCTGTATTTAAAACAGCACCACTTGACACGTCATCATTTTCATCAAGACAAATTAAGCAACTTAATGCGCTGTATTCTTTATTAAATAACCACAGACTGACTCGATTGGCATTAGGAATAAGCGCTTTTAACTCTTTGCATATTTGGTTTAGCTTCCTGTTACTAGAAACATTAGGATCGCTAATTTTTACTGCTAAGTTTTTGAGGTTGAGGTTTTTAGGATTATAAACATTGAGTAAGCTGTTGAGCTTAGCTTTATCGAACGGTTTTGTTAAGTAGCCATCCATGCCAATATCTAAATAATGCTCAATGTCTTGTTTTAGGGTATTTGCTGTCATAGCGATAATTGGAACGATTTTACCTGTAGGAAGCGATCTAATAGCCTGTGTGGCTTTTATGCCATCTATTTCAGGCATTTGTATATCCATGAAAATTAAGTCTACAGGGTGTTCTTTGAAGTACTTAACGCATTCTTTACCGTTCTCTGCGATTATTAAATCAGCATTATGTACCTTGAGCATTTTAACAATAATGAGCTGATTTATTTTATTATCTTCGGCAATTAAGACAGTACAACCTTGTAAGTTTGTTAGCTCAACGCTTTGCTTTGCTATTATTGGTGACAAAACAATCTCAAAGCGTTGCTCATAGGTGAACGTAGAGCCTTTACCTATTTGGCTGGTGAAGCTAAGGTGCCCCTGCATTAGCTCACTTAAACGAGCACAAATT
This sequence comes from Pseudoalteromonas sp. 3J6, assembly GCF_903995135.1. Classification (GTDB taxonomy): domain Bacteria; phylum Pseudomonadota; class Gammaproteobacteria; order Enterobacterales; family Alteromonadaceae; genus Pseudoalteromonas. The sequence goes on from NZ_LR877185.1 coordinate 39,923, forward strand.
GATAAGCCTAAACCTGTACCCCCATATTCTCTTGAGGTCGATGAGTCTGCCTGATGAAATTCTTTAAATAAATGTTCTTGAACAGTCTCATTAATGCCAAGGCCTGTATCAATAACTTCAAACTTGAGTACTTGTGTTTGCAATGTACTGCTTTTAATACTTACTTTCAGTTCGACTTGGCCAGTTTTGGTGAATTTAATCGCATTTGAGCACAAGTTATTTAAAATTTGCGAAACCCGAAGAGGATCCCCTTTAAAATTATCTGCTATTTTAGAGTCTACCGATGTAATAAGCTTTATACCTTTAGTAGACGCTTGCTGTAACTGGGGCTTTATCACATCGCTAATAACGTCATTAAGATCGAAGTCGATATGTTCAATTTCTAATTTACCAGCCTCAATTTTAGAAAAGTCTAAAATGTCATTTACAATATTTGATAAGTAATGAGCTGACTTTAATATACTTTTTAAAGTGCTGTCTTTTTCCTCTGTTGTGGTTTCGGTCATACCAAATTCAGCTAAATTTAAAATCCCATGCAATGGGGTTCTCAGCTCGTGAGTCATATTTGCTAAAAATTTACTCTTAGTGTTATTGGCCGTATCTGCTTCTTCTTTTAACTTTTCTAGTTCTTTATTGTGTGCTTTTTGTTTTTCTAATGCCATCACTAGCTTTTTATTATTAAGTCTAAGCTCTAATTGCGCAATAACCTCTTTGCCCAAAACCGTGAGCGCATTTATTTGTTTACTCGAAAGCTTTTTTGGTTTATCACTAATAACACATAACGTACCTATAGCATTACCTCTAGGAGTGATAAGTGGTGTACCTGCGTAAAAGCGAATGTTTGGGTCGTTTGTAACCAAGGGGTTATCGTGAAAGCGAGTGTCTGTCAGTGCATTTTGAACTTCGAACACTTGGTTTTCTAAAATTGCGTGAGAACAAAATGATATATCTCGTGCTGTTTCGGCTACATCAATTCCATACTTAGACTTAAACCATTGCCTGTTGGGATCAACAAGGCTTATCAGTGAAATTGGCGTTTCGCAAATATCAGATGCAAGTTGGGTTAAGTCGTCAAAGGATTTTTCAGCTTCAGTGTCTAAAACGTCATACTCATATAGGTCTTTTAGCCGTGATAGTTCATCTTCAGGTGTTGACGCTTTTATCATTATGCAACCTTGTTTTTGATGTGATTAACACTAGATAATCGAATAAAAATAATAGCGGACTAGCTGACGTAAAATAAAAAAGTACGCGTTTAATATTTTTGCCTAAAGTGTATTTATTTACGAACTCAAATTTAGCTAAATACATTTAAATTATTATGCTCAAGTAGTTAGCTTATATGACTAGTTAAGTTTTTACCAATTGATTTTAAATTGCTCAATCAACAATCCTATTACGGCCTTTCGTTTTTGCTTCGTATAAATAGTCATCAACGTATTTTAAGCTGTTTTGTAGGCTGATAGAGCCATCATGGGTAAGCAGCCCAATACTTACCGTAAAGCTAATATTTTTATTGCGATAGAAAACTTTATGTTGATTAATCGTGTTTTTAATTCGCTCAGCGGCTTGCTTAGCTTCTGCTTTGTTTGTATTGGGCATAATAATTAAAAACTCTTCACCGCCCAGGCGAAATACAAAATCGTGCTTTCTGGTTAAAGCGCGTAATGTATTGGTAAGTTCTTTTAAGCTTAAATCGCCAGCTTCGTGGCCATAATTATCATTTATTGCTTTAAAATGGTCTATGTCGAGCATTAATAATGAAATATAGGTGTTTTTATTTTGCGTTTTTAATAGTTCATCGCTGAGTGTTCTGTATAAAGTTCGTCTATTTAAACAGCCTGTAAGTGGGTCTATATTGGCTTGCTTTTCTAGCTCTTTATTAAGTGAAGAGAGTTCTTGAGTACGCGCCTGAATACGTTGCTCTAAACTGGTATTGAGGGCTATCAGTTTATGCTCTATGTTTATTTCTTTGGTTACGTCGTTTTGTACAGCAAAGTAATAAGCCACCTTGCCGTCTCTAAAAATGGGTGATATGGCCAGTTCATTCCAATAAGGGTCACCATTTTGCGTATAGTTTAAAATTCGGGTGGTTATAGGGATGCCTTTTTTAAGATGAATTTTAAGTTGCTCTATTGTGTTGGCGTCAGTTTTTTCACCTTGTAAAATGGAGCCAAGCTTTTTACCTTCTACTTGATTCAGTGGGTAGCCCGTAATTCTTTCAAATGAGCCATTTACCCAAATAACACGCTTGTCTTTATCGGCAATCACCATTCCTACAGTGGTTTCTTTGAGTGCAGTAACTAAAAAATCCCGCTCCAGAGCTATTTTTTCATTCCCTGATATGTCTTGAAAAATGCCATATAACTTAGTGATTTCACCGTTTAAATCTCTCGATACATTGCCGCTTGATATAACAATGCGCTCTTGTAGATCGTCATCTACAACACGAAGCTTTATACAGCTCCATTCTTGTCCGCATGCAAGAGCTTGCTCGATCGCATCTGTTATTTTGGATTTGTCATCTTCATGATAAAAATTTATTGCAGTATCTAGTTGAGGGGAATAGTTACTCGGTGAAACACCATGAATGGTGTAAATTTCATCGGTCCAAAATAATTGGTTAGTTATACAGTCGAACTGCCAATAGCCTACCTTTAATACTTCGCCGGCATTTTCTATGATGGTTTGTAATTCGTTATTGCTAATAACAGACGACACTTGGGCAAAATGCTGGTTAAAAACTAAAACTATATATTGGTGTTGGTTTTGCTGCACACTGTGTAAGCAACAATTTAGTTTAATGGAGTAATCGGTTGCTAATGTTAGTTCAATATCAAATTGGTCTAACTCATTATGTTGCGATTTTAGTGCGAGAATTTGTTGTTGTAATAGATCTTTGCTTTCAGTAGTACAACAGCCATAAAGGCTTTCAATGGTGGGTACTTTTTTAGCTGCAACATTAAGCTCTGACCACCTTTGAGAAAGATAACTAAGCTGATTATTATTATCAAATACCATTAAAAGAAAATTACACTTTTCTAGCAGCGCAATATTTATGTCTTTAATATCCATAAGCTCCCTACATATGAAAAGTATTACAACAATAAGGTTGAGTATAGACACCTTCTTTTATTTTTTCAGTCTAAGACAGTGTTAATAGTTGACAGAATTCTTACTAAAAATGTATTTCAGGTTTGTTTTTATCACTTTCCTGATAAGGTATTGGTTGTATAACAATATTTTAACGTTATTTCGTTGTTGTTAACGCAGAACGAATCACTGGAGAGTTTAATGAGCATATTTCGATTGAGTGTTGTTACCTCGTTTTTTTTCGCAGTTAACATCGTTGCTACTAATGCACATGCGAGTACTAAAATAATTCATGCAGGAGAGTTATTGGCTATTCCCGGAGAAAAACCACAACAAAAACAAACTATAGTAATAGAAAATGGCAAAATAGTCTCGGTATCAGCGGGTTTTTTACCTATCACTCGTTTTGGCGAAGATGCTCAGTTAATCGATTTATCGACCCGCTTTGTTATGCCTGGGCTCATGGATATGCATGTGCATTTACAAGGTGAGCTTGGGCCAGATAACAAAAAAGAGCTGGTGGAAATGTCTGATGCAGATATAGCAATGCGCAGTGTGCATTTTGCTAACAAAACCCTTATGGCGGGTTTTACTACAGTGCGTGATGTGGGCAGTCAAAGTGAGCAAATGTACGCATTAAGAAATGGGGTGGCCAAAGGGTGGATAAGTGGCCCTCGAATTATTGCTGGTGCTGGCGTTACTATTACCGGCGGGCACTTAGATGTTGATGGTATGAGCCCAGACTTACTCACTATGAAAACACCGCCCACAGTGTGTGATGGCGCTATTGAATGCCGCAAAAAAACTCGCTATGCAATTAAATACGGGGCTGATTTAATTAAAGTTGCTTCTACCGGTGGCGTGCTTTCGGATACTACTACGGGCACAGGGCAGCAAATGCAAGACGATGAACTTAAAGCTGTAGTTGATACAGCGCATGGTTTAGGGCGAAAAGTAGCTAGTCATGCGCATGCCGCTCAAGGTATTAATGCAGCATTACGTGCGGGCGTTGATAGCATTGAGCACGGTAGTTACACCGATGATGAAGGCATTAAATTATTTAAAGAAACAGGGGCTTATTTAGTCCCTACTTTGCTTGCTGGGCACACCGTAGTTAGGTTAGCAAAAAACAGTGACTTTATGTCTGCGCCAATTAAAAGCAAAGCAATTAGGGTGGGGGGCGATATGCTCAACAATTTTACTAAGGCATATAAGTCCGGGGTAAACATTGCATTTGGTACCGACAGTGGCGTATCTAAGCACGGCATTAACGCACAGGAAGCGGTATTGATGTACCAAGCAGGTATGACTCCTGCTGATATCTTAAAGTCGGCAACGGTTAACGCGGCTGATTTGATTGATATGAATCATAGCTTAGGCACCATAGAGCCTGGTAAGTTTGCTGATATTATTGCCTTAGACACCAGCCCACTTAGCGATATTAGCGCTTTATTGGATGTTGATTTTGTTATGAAAGAAGGCACGGTTTTGAAACAACAATAAATCATTCTATTTATTTTATTAATAATGACGTAATAGCCCTGGTAAGTCGTATAAAAAAATTTGTAAACGACTGCCAGCGTTTTTAGTTATATCGCTTTTAAGGTTAAAAAAGGAAGTATTTTATTTTGAAATGCTTAGTAGTTTTATTTTTAGTTGTATGGCCTTTTTTGGTTAATGCCACCGCGCTACAAGTTAACTTTCCTGATGTAGATGATAATGTTGCATACGCAAGTGTTGCTTCGCTTGGATTTAACTCAGCTGATGAAAAAGTAGCCTACGGCAGTGATGAGTCACAGTACGCATTACTCTGGCGCGCAAAAAAAATACAGCCGCAAAACCCGTTAGTTATTTTACTTCATGGTGGTTGTTGGTTAAGTGCATACGATATTAAACATACCTACGCGTTAAGTACTGGGCTTGCACAAGCTGGTTTTAACGTATGGTCTTTAGAGTATAGAAGAAGCGGCGCAAGCGGTGGTGGCTGGCCTGCAACGTTTAATGATGTAAAAGCCGGAATTTTAGCGGTAAGTAAATATAACAATGGCGAGTTTAATTTAGCTGACTCGGTTGTGGTAGGACACTCCGCTGGTGGGCATTTAGCTCTGCTTGCTGGTGGTGAAATTGATCAGCTTAAAGGGGTTATTGCCTTAGCCCCTATTACTGATATAAAAGCGTATGCGCGTGGTGATAATAGTTGTCAAAAAGTGACTCAAGATTTTATGCAAGGCATGCCAACTGATAAACCTAAGGCATACACGCAAGCTAACCCGAGTGAGCAGCCACTTCATCCGCAAAGCATTATATTACAAGGTGACCAAGATGCCATCGTGCCTGCTTTTAATTTAGAACAGCTTAAACGTCCAGTTGTCATGTTAGAAGGCGTGGGGCATTTTGATTGGATCCATCCGGGATCAGCTGCATTTAATACACTAATACAAAATTTGAATGAGATGTAACAATGAATTTTAATGAGATTATAGCGCTTGATAAAGTGGATACGCTGGCTCACAAACGTGACGAATTTGATTTACCCGCAGACACTATTTATCTCGATGGTAATTCGTTAGGTGCTCTGCCTAAAGCAGTAAAACCGCGTGTAGCAGAGGTGGTAAGCCAGCAATGGGGTAGTCACCTAATTAGAAGTTGGAATGATCACCAATGGATTGATTTACCTACTCAGGTAGGGGAGAAAATAGCGCCTATTATTGGCGCCGACAAAGGCCAAGTTATTTGTTGTGATTCTATTTCGGTTAATTTATTTAAACTATTAAGTAGTGCGCTATCGTTAAACTCTGAGCGTAACGTGGTGTTATCTACCGAGGATAACTTTCCTACTGACTTATACATGGTACAAGGGTTAAGTGAATTATTAGGCCCCGACTTATGTCAGCTAAAGCTCGTCGCAGAGCAAGATATTGAACAAAGCCTAAATGATACAGTGGCAGTATTACTGTTAACACAGGTGAATTTTAGAACCGGTAAATTGTTAGATATGCAAAAAATCACCCAGCTAGCTCATGAAAAAGGCATTTTGGTGATATGGGATTTAGCTCATAGTGCAGGTGCTATACCGGTTGAACTTGATGACTGTAATGCTGATTTTGCTGTTGGTTGTGGCTATAAATACTTAAATGGCGGTCCTGGTTCGCCTGCGTTTTTATATGTAGCAAAACGCCACCAAGCTGCTGTAAAACACCCCTTATCAGGCTGGATGGGTCATGCAAAACCATTTGCTTTTGATGCAAAATATCAACGTGCTAACAATATAAATCAGTATTTATGTGGCACACCCAGTGTAATTGCTATGAGTGCTTTAGATGCTGCGCTTGATGTATGGCAAGATGTAGATATTTCACAAATAAGAGAAAAGTCGATTGCACTTGCTGACGTATTTATTAAATTAGTAAAAACACATTCATGCTTAAGTGATTTGCGCTTATGTTCCACTGAAAATTCGAGCCAAAGAGGTAGCCAACTAGCATTTTCACATACCGACGCATTTGCTATATGCCAAGCGTTAATTGAAAAAGGGGTTATTGCTGATTTTCGTGCACCTAATATTCTACGCTTTGGTTTTACGCCACTTTATACTTCGTTTGAAGAGATTTGGCAGGCAGTGGCTATTTTAGCTGAGGTGGTTAAAACCCAGCTATATACCCAGCCACGTTTTAATTTAGCGGGTAAAGTGACGTAATTTTATAATTGTATATAACTAACAATGGCTCATTGAGTTTCTCAAGTTAAAATGTGCGTTGCGCTAGCAGGATAACTGGCAGCGCATTTATTCTATTGTTGCTCTTTTTTTAGATTAAAGTAATTGAGTTGCACTCTCATCTCGGTTGCTTGTTCTGCCATTTGTCGTGCTGCTGCCATTGTTTCTTCTGTAATAGCTGAGTTTGCCTGAGTTAGCCCCGTTAAACGTTGTACAACAAGATTGACCTCTTTAATTGCTTGCTCCTGTGCGGAGGTAGAATGCGCTATATGTATTATATTTTTACTAACATCGCTAACAGCTTGCATTATGTGTTTTAGTTTTTTTCCTGAGGTGTCTGCTAATTCAGTCCCAAGCGCTACTTTTTGATTACTATTTACAATAATACTTTTTATCTGCTTCGCAGATTTAGCACTACGTCCAGCTAAATCACCCACTTCATTAGCGACTACAGCAAAGCCCCTTCCGTGGTCGCCAGCCCTAGCAGCTTCTACGGCGGCATTAAGTGATAGTAAGTTTGTTTGAAAAGCCAGGTTGTCAATAACCGTAAGTATTTCGTTTATGTCTTTACTGGCTTCATTCACTTCATCAATCGCGCTAACAGTCTGTATTGATAATTGGTTTCCTTCTTCTGCAATTTCCTCAGCATTGCTTGCTAATGCCACGGCACTTTTTGATTGTTCAGATACTTTAGTTAGCTCATCTAGCATTTGCTCAGTACTTGAGCTTGCCTCTTCAAGGTTGGCAGCTTGCTCTTCTGTGCGTTTACTTATTTCAGTATTGCTTGAAGCTATTTCACCTGCATTTTGCATAACCTGGCTCGCTGACACTTGAATCTCTTGAATGACATTGGTTAATTTATCGATAGTCGCGTTTGTGTCGCTTTTCAGGGTATTGAATACGCCTTGATATTGCCCTTCTATATTTTTGGTAAGGTCACCTTTAGCTAAGTTTGATAAAACGCTACTTACTTCATTTATAGCCAGTGAAACTAATGAGGTAGACTCATTAACATTATTTTTTAAATCTTCTAATTGGCCCTGTAGTGGCTGTTTTAATTGATGAGAAAAATCGCCGTTTGCCATTGCAGCCATTACTTGATTGAGATCATTTATGACGTGTTCTAGATTAGTAACTGATTGGTTTATATCTATTTTTAAACTGTTTAGTTGGCCAGTCATGGTTGATGAAATAGTATGATCAAAACGCCCCTGACTAATTGCTAGCATGACTGATGAAATTTCAGTTAAAGCATTATCAATAGCCGTGATTGATGTATTAATATTACTTTTCAACTGCTCCAATTGACCGCTGGCTTCACCTTTTATCATTTTTTTAAAGTCACCCTTACTAACAAAGGTCATGACTTCACCTATTTCATTCATTACATTATTTAAATTAGCCATGCTGGAATTAATATCTTGTTTTAAGGTATTAAGTTGTCCAGCTAATGGGGCGTCTAATTGCGCTGAAAACTGGCCTTGTCGTAATGCACTCATAACGTCACTAATACCATCTATGGCAATGCTTAAGCTATTTACTGAGTTATTCACGCTGTCTTTTAGCTGGGCAAGCTTTCCTTTAGCAGGGTAAGTAATTTGCTCTTTAAAGTTACCTTGCTCTACGTTAGCCATAATATCTACGATACTATTCATTGTGTTATTTATTGAGGAAAGCGATTGGTTAATATTACTTTTTAAGGTGCCTAACTCGCCTGACATTGAGGCATTAATTTGAATATCAAATTGACCATCAGCCATAGCAATCGCAATGTTATTTAACTCGTTTATTGCACCGTTTAGTGAACTCGCACAATCGTTGGTTGCTTGTTTTAACGTATCTAACTCTCCTCGACATGGTGCTTCAATACGTTGATCAAATTTACCCGCAGCCATATGATTCATAACACGATTTGTTTCACTAATAGATAACTGCAGAGCATCAAGAAGAGTGTTAAATGCTTGAGTACTTACGCCTATCTCATCGCTTGAATAGACAGTTGCTCGTAATGAAAAGTCACCTTGTTGTTCAACTTTTTTCATCGTATCAGCCAGGGCATGTATTGGTTTTGTTAATGTTCTCGCAAACCAATATGCGGCAATAGTAACAATGAAAATAGTGATTAAAAGTATAATAATGAGTTGTTGAGAAAGTGTGGTTATCGACTCAAAAGCTTCTTGTTCGTCCATTTCTGCTATGAGGGCCCAGCGAATATTAAATACATTTACTGGTGCAAATGCAGACAGCACCATCTCATTGTTATAATCACTTATCACATGCTGCCCTTTCTCATTTTTTAATGCTTTGATTACAGATAAGGTATTCACTGTGCCTTTATTTGGATTTCTAAATGAGCTTTCTACAGAGTGATTTATCGGATCAATGTAAGAGTCAGAGCGCATTAACCCTTCAGGACCAACAAGGTAGGTTTCTCCGCTTTCACCCAATCCGTCACGCTCTTTCATGATTGAATTGATATCTTCAATCGATAATTGGGCGGCTAAAATAGCAATCGTTTTACCATCAACAACAATAGGCTTACCTATAAAGCTCGCAGGGGCATTATATGAAGGGGAGTACTGTTTATAATCTGCAAATGCAATTGTTTGTGGGTTGCTGCTATCTTTTAATTGTTGAAATAAACTCGCTAAATTACTTTTAGCATAGGGCCCTGTTTGTAGCGATGTGGCAAAGTCGACTTCTTTATAAACGGAGTAAACAATATTGCCATTTGTTGGGTCGATAATGAAAATATCGTAGAACTCATTTATATTGGTCATATCTCGTAAATAAGGGTGATATTGGCGATGCGCTTGCTCGTAAGAGTCTGATTGCTCGGTTGCAGTTAGTTTTTGTTTTTCACCAATTGGATTTGGGTTATTAGCCAAATAACGAGACTGCAGCTCAATACTTTTTGGATTCATTTGCTCTAACGGGGATGATGAAACTGCATCTGTCGGGTTTAGCTGTTTAAATTTTAGAGTAAAAGACTCTTTATAAAAGCGATTTAAAGACTCTGATGAGTTTGAAGGGGAAATATCATTAAATCCTTCTATAAACTTTGTCGCCATATTGGCCATTTCTGGATTTGCTTGTAGCACATTAAGCTTTTTTTCAATATTGATAAAATAGCGTTTAACAGCGCTTTGTTTTACTTCACTCACAGCGTCTAATCGTGAATAAACCTGTTCTGTCATCGAGTTTGAGGCTGTATTAATTGCAACAACAATAATTATTGTTATTGGTACTAGGGAAACAACTAAAAAGGCGGAGATAAGTTTTTTTGTTAAATTTAATGAGTTAATAAATTGATTAATCGTGTTCATTACTATGTCCCTGTAATAAGGATTTACCTCAAATGAGCATAGAACACAATTTGTGAAGATCTAGTTAATAATTAAAGTAATGAGTTTTTATTATAAAATAGCCAAAGCGGATTCAGAGCACTTTTAATTTTAATGCAACTACAGCATGCTCTTTTAGCGGTTTAGTTTAATAAAACGTAGGAGCATTTAAGCGCTCCTACATTTGTTATTTAATCGATATGTTAACGTTGAAAAAGCAAGCTATGTTAGAGCGCTAGTAAACTGTGCTCTAACATAGTTTGAATTTGTTTTACTATTTTAGCTTCGGTTTCGGGTTCAAACTGAGCAATTCGCGGGGTGTGAATATGCCCTGTCGGGATATCTGAGTTTAGCTGGTTACGAAGGCGAATACTTCGATACGAAATTTCGTTAGATAAATAACCACCGCCACCGCCGCGCACTGCAGTTGACTCTTTTAATTCGTCAAAACTGTTAGGCTCAAAGTCTTTTTTGAGGGTAATAACATGGCGGTTATCATTAATCGCAAAAGAGCCTTTTGCCTTTAGCATAGCGCTAACAGGTAAGCTAAATTCTACAAACTCAGTTCCGGGTAATGGGCGGTCGTGTAAGCTTGGAATGAGCGGCGCTGTTTTGGTACCGCCATATACTATATTGGCGTTGTCGGGGGCTGTTACACTGCGGCGCTTACCTGGAAAGCGCTCAAGATCAAAATCCTTACTACCCATACTAACGGTAACCACCATATCCACATTATTAAGTGCGTAATAAGGGGCAAGTAAGGACTCTATGATGCCCTGATCAAAGTCTTCATATCGCACAGGCACCATTACAGTGTTTATTTCAGCACTAATCCCTTTATAGTTTATTACTTGGCCATCAAGAAGCAACGCAGCTACGCCCGATGGGTTACTTTGGTTTATATTTCTATCAAGTAAAAATGGGTCAAACCCAGTTAGTAGTATCTTTTTAGTGGTGTTTTGTGAGTAGCTTAGGTCTGTGCGACCTCGGCTTCCGTTTTCTAGTAACGTTAATAACACTGTTTGCTGCGCGGTGCTCAGCGAAAATGCAGGTTTTGTGGTACGAATTATTTTACTTGATTGTAAGCGAGCCCAATAAAGTGCGCGATCATCTAAGTTTTGCGTTGTAGCGATGCGTTTTTTTGCACTAAACCATAATCGTTTTGAGTAGTCATTAACGGCATCTACGGCTTGTGCATAGCTTGAGAGTGACTTGAACTGCTGCTCAAATTGATTAACTTCGCTGGCAAAAGCGCTTAGTACGGCTGGCATCGCTTGGCTGGCTTTTTCAATTCGCAATTCTTCTGGGGTTAGCGGTGTGTTTAAATTGGCTAAAGTACTAAAAGAAGAAAATATTAAACTTGTGGCAATCAGTGTTTTTATCATGATGTTCCTATACTAAGTCGTATTTGTTGCCTACTATCCTATGCCTAATAAGTGGGTGCAAATAAAATCGTTGGTTGGTTTTATGTTGAAAGCAGTATAAAACAGGCGCTAAATCAAAAACTACGGGTATTTTATTAAAAAAGAGTCTTAACTCTGTGATGGGTTTAGCTACAATGGGGCTGTGTATTTTTTAGTTTTTTACTTTTAGGCAGCTATGCAACTTATTCAAATAGATAAAGCACGTTATCGTAAACATTTAAATCGCGTTATTGTCGGCTGTGCAGCAGGTTTAGCTGTGGGCAGTTTAGCAATTTCACAAACCTTAATTGCATTATTTCCCGATAAAAGTGGTAGTCATTTTCATTGGAACTTATTAGGCGTAATTGTTACGAGTATTGGCATTGGCTGGTTGTTAAATAAATACCGAACACATCCTTTTATGACCGAGGTGGTGTATGTGTGGGAGCTTAAAAAAGCGCTTAATAAAATCACTCGTAAAATGGCTAAGCTAAAAGCGGCGGGACGAGAAGGTAACCCCGATGCATTATTGGCGATTCAATATAGTTATGCGGGCTCACGATTATTATGGCAGCTTGACGATAACACCATCACTATGGATGATTTAGCGATTAAACAAGCCGAGTTAGATAGCGTTGCGGCCAAGTTCAACTTAACCTTAAATGCTGATGACTACAATGATGCAATTTTAAAGCAGTTTTAAGTTATAGGGATTGCAAAAATCATAACCCTCTAAGGCCTTCTGCTTTTTTCTTACGTATGAAAAACACGTATGTTTAGTGCTTAAGCAACTGGAAGGCTAGCAAAAACTATTAGCCTCATTAAAATAACGTTTATTACTGATTTTTTGCAAAAGCTTGGGAGTCATAAGTGAAAAGAGTACTAATAGTGTGTTTGGGAAATATATGCCGTTCACCTACCGCAGAGGCGGTATTAAAAGCTCGCGCTAAAAAGTTAGGTATTGATCTGCTAGTGGACTCGGCAGGGACTATTGGTCATCACGAAGGTAATCAACCAGATAGGCGCTCAATGCAGGCTGGTGAAAAACGCGGTTATAGTTTTAAAGGTATTTTTTCGCGCAAGGTGCGTAGTAGTGATTTTAGCGAGTTTGACCTTATTTTAGCAGCCGATAAACAAAACCTGTCGGATTTAACCGCACGTTGCCCTGAACATTTGCAGTACAAGCTTGCGTTGTTTTTAGAGTATGGCGAGCAAGCACAAAGCGCAATTCCCGATCCTTACTATGGCGGTGATGATGGCTTTGAAAAGGTACTTGATTTAATAGAGGCCGCCAGCGATAACATACTGGCTAAGATTTAATCCCTATTTTTATTATTAAAGTTAAATTTAACAAGCTTTTTTTCGTATTGCACTGCGTCCCTAAAGTAAGTACATTTTATGCTCACTCAGAGGGGAACTTATGAAAACAAAAATATTACTACTCGTTTTATCCATTGCTTCTTACTCTAGTGCTGCCAACGAGATTAGTTTTTCGGTTGGGGGAGGCTATCCTTATTTAGTTATTCCTGAAGTGTCTTTATCATCTAACGACAACACACAGCGCTGGTATGCAAACTATAAACTAGGCCTAGATGATGGATTTTCAGCAGGTTTTGAACAAGCAGTAAGTGATAATAAAAAGCATGCTTTTGGTGCACTTGTGGGCGCTATTGGCGCAAGAGATACTGATAAAAAGTGTGAAAGTTCAACAAATGACGATATAGCAAGTGAATTTGGTAATATTATAGGTTGTGCAATTAGCGGTATTTTTGATGAAGAAACCACTAACGGTGTAGGGCTTACTTACAGCTATAACTTTAATGGGTTAAACAACTCCGGTTTTAGACTGGAATTAGATATAGGCTACGGAAAAGCAAGTGATAGTAACGAAAAAAGAGCGGATGGCGGTATTAGTTTAAGCTATGAATTTTAACTGCTCTGAGAATAGCAATTGAAGCAAAAGGCGCTCATCGCGCCTTGTTATAGTTAGTTAACGTTTTACTTTAAAATCGAGCTGTACTTTAGAAGTTGCTGCAACCGCTTTTCCATTTTCAAATTTAGGGGCATAGCGCCATTGCTCTAATGCTTCTACTGCCGACTTTTCAAAGGCCAAGCCACCCTCAGAGCTAAGTACTTGCAGATTTTTTACAAAGCCAGATTCATTGACTTCAAACTCCATAACTACGCTGCCATCTTTGCTAAATCGCGCTTTGTTTTTAGGGTATTTAGGTTCAACGCGGTATAGTGGTGTTTGCTCTTGGCTTTCTTTCCACGGCACCATTTTAGCTATCGCGATACAGTGTTTAGTGGCTTCATCACTTTTGCCTTGTTTTTCATACAAGCCAATTAATCTTGAATGTGCGGTAAGCTCGGCGGTGTGATCGTAATTTAAGTTTTCATCAAATACCTTTACTACGCGATTAAGTCGTTCAATTGCTTGAGTGTATCTTTTTCTACCCTCAGCAAACGACGCCATTAAAAAGTCAGCTTTTATTCGTTCAACCGAGTTTTCAGGTAAGTTAGCTTGATAGTACTCATCGGCTTCTTCTAAGTAGTTTTTAGCTTCATGGTATTTTTCGTAGCCGAATTTATTGGCTAATATGGTTGCCGCTTCTAATTTCATGTCAGCCAAAAATTTAGGTTTGTTTTGCGTATTTGCTATTGCAATCACTTGATCTAAATAATAATCCGCTTTTTGAGCTGAGGGCGCAAAATTAGCCATACCAACTAAAGAATCAACGGTTTCTAACGATTTTTTACCATGGTTGTTAACAGAAATAGTATAGGCTTGCTGGTAAAGTGAAAAACGCTTTTCAATCCATTTTTTGCCATAGCCATTAATTGATTTTGCATAGTTAATAGCTAAGTTTGCGGTGTTATCTGAATTATCACCGTAAACAGATTTACCTAATGTATAAGCACGCTCGGCAGTTTGTTGTACATTGTCTGCAGCTTTAACCGCATCCAGGTAACTTTGATAAGCATTGTTAAATTCTACTTGAGAGGTAGTTACTTGCTCTGCCTGTGAGGTGGAACACAGTACTGATAAACTTAAGCCCATCAGTAATACACGTTTATTTAGTTTCATAATGATCCCTATTATTTGTCGGTGGTAAATTAGCAAATCCTTATGTGTATGTCATCATTTTAGGTAAACCAAGGTAAATATGCGTTGCTAATATATTTATGCTTACATATTGAAAATAGCCGCTGTCGTCGCAATATATTTGACATTACTTAGGGTGTACTACGATCCAATTTTGAACTTTTGTGATATTATCACTTTATCGTGTCGTAGTTTTTTAATATTTGGATTGGTCGTGGCGCAAGTAAGAGCAAGAGTCCAGCTTAATGTTGGCAAAAATAGTGATATTCCTGCAGAAATTATCTCGTTTAGTGGCTTAAAAGATGGCCAAGAGCATGTTGCTTTAGTATTTAATAACGCCGATACCCAGCAAGGTGTCCCACTTATTCGTATGCATTCTGAATGTTTAACCGGTGATGTATTTCATTCGTCACGCTGTGATTGTGGTGAGCAGTTAAACGAGTGTATTGAAATGATGCATGAGCAGGGCGGTATTTTACTTTATTTACGCCAAGAAGGGCGTGGTATTGGTTTATATAATAAAATTGATGCGTATGTACTGCAATCACAAGGTATGAATACTTACGAAGCTAATAACCATTTAGGTTTTGCTGATGACTTACGTGACTTTTCAGATGCAGTGTTAATGCTCAATGCGCTTAATTTAAAGCACGTTAAATTAATGACTAATAACCCTAAAAAGCTCAATGCATTAAAAGATGCAGGTATAGAAGTTGATTCTGTTGTGGGTACTCATGCTCACATTAAAGCTGGGCTTTCAGGTAATAAAGCGTATTTAGAGACAAAGATTAAGCATGGCTCTCACATGCTAGATATTAAGAAAATTAAAAAACCTTAATATTAACGGCATTTATCGCCGCCACCTATGTAATACCAACCAGCGCCGAGTTATACTCGGCGTGTTTTGTTTTAATTAAGAGCAAGTATGTCTACACAATTACGAATTTTTAAAGCGGATGCGGCATTAAAATGGTTTAAAGCGGGTTGGCTAATTTTTAAAACTCAGCCATTAACTTTTATTTTTATGCATTTGTTTATTGGCATTGTTGGCTTGTTGTCGTTATTTTTGCCGGTATTACAAATAGCTGCAGCATTGGCTACACCATTTTTAACCGCTGGTTTTTATCAAGCCGTGCTTACCAAGCAGCAGGGCGGAAAAATTATGTTAGCCGACATTTTGAAGCCCTTTTCAGCCAAAGGAAATCGGTTAGGCTTATTTCGCTTAGCGCTTTATCAAATGGGGGCCGGTATTTTAATTGCCCTGCTTGCCAATGGGTTATTTGCTGATGCAATGGCGGTTATGACACAGCCAGACCTAGATCCAAACACCGCCGTTAGCCAAATGCTTGAGAGTATTTCGCTTGCAAACGTGGCATTGTTTTTAATTGCGCTCTCAATTTACTTTACTTCGTTTGCCTACGCAGTACCGCTGGTTTATTTTAATAAAGAGCAACGTATTTTAAATGCCTTAAAAAGTTCGTTTATGGTGTTTTATTATAATATTTTACCATTAAGTGTTTATGGTATTATTTGCGCATTATTAATGGTGGTGTCGATGTTCTTATCGCTACTACCGCTGTTGATTTTAATGCCAATTTGCTACATTAGTTTCTTTGTATCTTATCAGGCTATTTTTATGCCCGTTGTGCCACCAAGTGATGACAGTAACATTAAGCCTTTAAGTAGCGAGCAAAGCGGGCGCTTTGACGCTTAATGGATGATACATTAAAACAAAAGTTAAAAAACTATGTGCTTTGGTTACTAGGAAGGCAAGAGTATTCGCGCCGAGAGTTAACTCAAAAGTTACAGCAAAGAGAAGCAACCGATGAATTCATAGAAAACCTGCTTGATTGGTGTGAAAAGCACAACTTTATTAACGAGCAGCGTTACTGTGAAGGGTTTGTAAGAAAACACATATTTAAATGCCATGGCTTAAAGCGAATTCAAAGTGAAGCCATGAGTAAAGGGATTGATAGAGCACTGCTTGAAACAGTGGTTGATGAGCTGGAAATAGATTGGTTTGAGCTCGCGCAGGAAGCGTACAACAAAAAATATTCAACGACACCGGCAAACCTCGAGTACAAAGAAAAAGCTAAGCGCGTGCGCTACTTAATGTATCGAGGTTTTAGCTATGATCAAATAAATTTTGCAATGCAAGCACAGTAAATACAGGTGAGACTTTCACATGCAGCACATGACTACCGCACAAATTAGGCAACAGTTTTTAGACTTCTTTGCCAGCAAACAACACCAAGTTGTTCCTTCTAGTTCGCTTATACCGGGTAACGATGCCACGTTGTTATTTAATAATGCCGGTATGGTGCAATTTAAAGATGTATTTTTAGGCGCCGAAAGCCGCCCTTATACACGCGCAACTAGCTCTCAGCGTTGTGTGCGTGCTGGTGGTAAACACAACGATTTAGAAAATGTTGGTTACACAGCACGTCACCATACCTTTTTCGAAATGCTAGGTAATTTCAGCTTTGGTGATTACTTTAAGCAAGATGCAATTAAATTTGCGTGGGAGTTTTTAACTGAGGTTGTAAAACTACCAAAAGAAAAGCTGTTAGTGACCATTTACCATGATGACGAAGAAGCCTTTGGCTACTGGGCTAACGATATAGGTTTACCTGAAGATCGTATTATTCGTATTGCAACGAGCGATAATTTTTGGTCTATGGGTGATACCGGCCCTTGTGGTCCATGTTCTGAAATATTTTATGATCACGGTGAGCACATTTGGGGTGGTCCTCCGGGCACTCCTGAAGAAGATGGCGACCGTTTCATTGAAATTTGGAACTTAGTATTTATGCAATACAACCGTCAAAGTGACGGGACTATGGAGCCACTTCCTAAGCAATCTGTTGATACTGGTATGGGCCTTGAGCGTATTTCAGCTATTTTACAAGGTGTGCATTCAAACTACGAAATCGATTTATTCCAAGGCTTAATTGCCGCCGCTGCAAGCGTTACTAATGCACAAGATATGGATGATAAATCGCTTCGCGTGGTGGCGGATCATATTCGTTCGTGTGCGTTTTTAATTTCAGATGGGGTTATGCCATCAAATGAAGGCCGTGGTTATGTATTGCGTCGTATTATTCGTCGTGCAGTACGTCACGGTAATAAGTTAGGTGCTAAAGGCGCGTTTTTCTATAAATTGGTTTCTGCACTTATTGAGCAAATGGGTCAAGCGTACCCAGAGCTTGCTAAGCAACAAGAAATTATTGAAAAAGTACTGCGTATTGAAGAAGAGCAGTTTGGTAAAACGCTTGAGCGTGGTTTAGCTATTTTAGAAGAAAGCTTGAGTGATTTAACCGGGGATGTGATCCCAGGTGACTTAGTATTTAAACTTTACGATACCTATGGTTTCCCTGCCGATTTAACAGCCGATGTAGCGCGTGAGCGCCAAATGACCATTGACCATCAAGGTTTTGAAGCATGTATGGCAGTGCAACGTAAAACAGCACAGCAAGCGGGCAAATTTGGTGCAGATTATAACGAGCAATTAAAATCAGACAAGCATACTGATTTTAAAGGCTACGATAGTAATCATTACCGTGGCACTGTGGTAGAAATTTTTGCCGGTGGCGAATCGGTATCGTTATTAGAAGATGGTCAGCAAGGTATTATTGTTTTAGACCGTACTCCGTTTTACGCTGAATCAGGCGGCCAAATTGGTGATAGCGGTACAATTACTGTTGCCGGTGGTGAGTTTAATGTAACAAATACCACTAAATTGGGTAATGCTTTTGCTCATCATGGAACAGTTCAAGGGCGTATTGGCGTTAACGATAAAGTGGATGCGACTATTGACGATGCGCGTCGTGAAAGCATTAAGAAAAATCACACAGCTACGCACATTTTACATGAAGCATTGCGTCAGCTTTTAGGTGAGCACGTATCGCAAAAAGGCTCACTTGTGCAGCCAGAACGCCTGCGTTTTGACTTCTCACATTTTGAAGCAGTGACCAAACAAGAACTGCGCGAAATTGAACGTGTAGTAAATGACGAAATTCGTCGTAACTTTGCACTTAACACTGAGCTAATGGCAATTGATGATGCTAAAGCAAAAGGTGCTATGGCATTGTTTGGCGAAAAGTACGATGACGAAGTACGTGTAGTAACCATAGGTGATTACTCAATTGAGCTTTGTGGTGGTACACACGTAGAGCGTGCAGGTGACATTGGTTTATTCAAAATTGTATCTGAAAGCGGTATTGCTGCCGGTGTTCGTCGTATTGAAGCGGTAACCGGTGCAGAAGCAATCGCGTATGTTAATGAACAAGAACAGCAATTAGCAGATGTTGCCGCGCTTGTAAAAGGTGACAGTGCGTCAGTACTTGAAAAAGTAACTGCCTTACTTGAAAAGTCGAAAGGACTTGAAAAGCAAGTTGCCCAACTTAACGATAAACTAGCCAGTGCGGCAGGTGCATCATTACTTGATTCAGTGGTTGAAATTAATGGGGTTAAATTGTTAGTTGCCAACGTTGAAGGAACTGAATCAAAAGCGCTTCGTGGCATGGTTGATGACCTTAAAAATAAGATTGGCTCAGGCGTTATTGCTTTAGGTGTTGCCAGCGGTGATAAAGTAAGCCTAATTGCGGGTGTAACTAAAGACTTAACCGGTAAAGTAAAAGCGGGTGAGTTAGTTAACCACATGGCAGGCCAAGTAGGTGGTAAAGGCGGCGGTCGTCCAGATATGGCGCAAGCAGGTGGTTCTGAGCCACAAAACTTAACTGCAGCACTTGATAGTGTAACAGCTTGGTTAACTGAGCGTACTTAAGCTTAAGTGGCACTTATAGTTCAAAAATTTGGCGGCACTTCGGTAGGCTCAATAGAGCGTATTGAAGCGGTCGCCGACCTTGTTGTTAAAACTAAGCAACAAGGCCACCAAGTGGTGGTGGTGCTTTCGGCAATGTCGGGAGAAACCAATCGCTTAATTAATCTTGCCAAACAAATCGACTCTCGCCCGAGTAGTCGTGAACTCGATGTATTACTCAGTACCGGTGAACAAGTCTCTATAGCTTTATTAGCGATGGCGATTATTAAACGCGGCCATTCTGCGGTAAGCTTGTTAGCCGATCAGGTGAATATATTAACCGATAACATGTTCGGTAAAGCCCGTGTAGAAGACGTGGCTGCAACGCGTTTAAAACATGAACTTGAACATAACCGTATTGCTATTATTGCCGGCTTTCAGGGGCGCGATATTGAGGGCAACGTGACTACGCTTGGGCGTGGTGGCACCGATACCTCTGCAGTTGAAATAGCGGGTGCAATAAAAGCGGATGAATGTCAGATCTATACTGATGTTGATGGCGTATATACAACAGATCCTCGTATTGAACCTAATGCACGACGTTTAAGCCATGTAACCTTTGCCGAAATGCTTGAGCTGGCTAGTTTAGGTGCTAAAGTGCTACATATTCGCTCTGTAGAGTCGGCTGGTAAGCACAATGTACCATTAAGAGTGTTATCTAGCTTTAAACCTGATGAAGGTACATTAATTAGTTTTGAGGAGAGCGATGTGGCGAGTAACGTTGTGTCGGGTATTGCATTTAATCGAGACGAGTGTTTGATTAAGGTACATGGAGTACCGCAAGGCACAAAAGCGCTTGCAAAAATTTTGAAACTTTTTGCAGATAATGGCATCGAAATAGATATGATTAATCAAATTAATCATAAAGTTGAAAAAGTCGACTATGCTTTTACTGTGCATTTAAATGATTATTTAAACGCACTTGATTTGTTAGCGGCTGAGCAACAGCAATTTGACGCACAGGCAATTGACGGATTAACTAATGTGGCGAAAGTGTCAGCTGTGGGTATGGGGATGAAATCTCATTCTGGAGTGGCGAGTTTATTTTTTGATTCGTTAGCACAAGAGAACATTGATGTGATGTTTGTTTCAACCTCAGAGATAAAAATTTCAGTTTTAATAGATGAGAAATACCTTGAACTGGCTGTTCGTGCATTACATAAGACATTTTTAACAGAAAATGAATAGATTGAGAGTTTTTACTTACTTTTTAGTCTAATTTTAATTAAAATGTGTTGCGGAATCTTATAATTTTATTGGAACATGGGAGCAAGAGAATGCTAATACTAACTCGTAGAGTAGGCGAGACCCTGATGATTGGTGACGAAGTAACCGTTACTGTTCTGGGTGTTAAAGGAAATCAAGTTCGTATCGGTGTTAACGCACCTAAAGACGTATCAGTTCATCGTGAAGAAATTTACATGCGCATACAAGCTGAAAAGTCTAACCCTAATCCGGGCAATGCTTAATCAACATAGTATAAAATGTGCTAGTTAATAACTATGACATTTGTAAAAGCCACTCATTGAGTGGCTTTTTTGTGTATAAAATCAATCGTTTCTTCGTCGAGTATTGCCTTAGAAATGTATTGCATACCGCTTTTACTTTTTAACAATAGGCCGCAATCTGTAGTAATCACTTCATTAATGTCGTGCCAAGCTAACTGGTAATTCTTGTAATGATTGGTTGATTTTATTCCGTCCTCGTCGAAGGTGAGAGTGACTTCAGAACCAGATGCTCTGCTAAGCATTTGCCTTGTTACCCACCAAGGACGACGATAATAAAAGGCAATACATTCGAGTAAAGCTAACATAAGCAAGAATGTACCAAGGTAATGATCGCCTAAACCATAAATGCCAAATAACCCTAAAACCACAAGTAGCGCCAATAAAAAGTATTTAGGTTGTGCACGCTTACTATAAGGCAGCGATTGGTCGAAGCATTCATAAAAATAAGGTTTATCGAGTTTATAAGTTGTTGTAAAGACCATGTGTTTGCACTTAAAAGCTATTTTTTATTATTTTAGCCTAATGCGCAGCTTAAAAGGGGAAATGACTAGAAACTATTTATATTTTAGGCATAAAAAAACGACCCGTAGGTCGTTTCTTAGCTAAATAAATAATATTAGCAATTTGTCTCTTCGGCATTAACGCCTTCTTTTACTTCTTCACAGGTATCTTCTACCTTGTTTTGAACATCTGTCACGGCTTCGTCAATACGCTCACCGGCTTCTTCTGCATGATTGTCTTCACAACCCATAATAAATGCACTTGCGAATAGACCAATAGCTGCTGCTTTAAGTGTTGATGATTTCATAATGTAATTCCTTGTATATAAATTTAAAAAGAGAGTTCGTTGTTTCTTATCTACCTGGGGCTTTTACCACGTAAAGCGCCTGAGACAAGTGAAATAACCAGTAAAACTAAAAAGATAAAAAATATGATCTTAGCAATTCCTGCTGCGGCTCCTGCAATACCACCAAATCCTAAAACGGCTGCGATTAGTGCGATCACCAAAAATGTAATTGTCCAGCGTAACATTGTCATCTCCTTGATTTATCTAAGTGTTAAAGTGTTGTTTTTATATAAGCGAGTAATGTGCCAGTATTTTATTTTGTTTTAAATCAATTGTTTACTTCGATTTTTCGCGATTGGCTTTATATTGAGTTGGTAATTTTTACGATCTTATCGGTAACTTATTCACAGTTGTGTGCGGTGAGATAATAAATAGTTGTTGCTCTTTATTTTGGTAAGACCAATTAACATTTGTTTTGAAGGTTATTAGTGGGTTAGTACAATAGGTTTGTTTTATATGTGTTTTTACAAAGTATTAGTGTTTTTATATATTCTTTGTTTATAACGAACATTTTTAGCATCTATATATCTGGGTTAAATAAGCTATTTTAGGTGGTGTTAACCTTATTGGTGATATGTTACTTTTAGATTAATTGGTTTTACCAATTTACAACGTGTAGACAAAAGAATAGTTTTTGTTACTATTGGTGAATAGTTATTTAAATAAACCGATTTTTTATGTATTTGGTTTTAAACAGGGGAGAATTATGGATATAGGGGCTTTACTCACAACTGCAGGCAATTTAATGCTAACAGGCATGGTGGGTGTGTTTGTATTTCTTTCTTTATTGATTGGTGCAGTGACACTCATGTCTAAGCTGGCTAGCAAGTTTTCTCAGCCAGAACTAGAAGCATCACAGAGAACACCATCTTTTAAATCTCAAGGTGTGCCAAATGAGCACATCGCTGCAATTAGTGCTGCCATTGCTCAGTACAAAACAAATAATAATTAGAGGAGCATACCAATGGCTAAATTAAAAATAACAGAACTCGTACTTCGTGACGCACATCAGTCGCTCTTAGCTACCCGCATGCGATTAGACGACATGTTACCTATTGCAAAAAAAATTGATGACGCAGGTTATTGGTCTATAGAATCTTGGGGTGGAGCTACCTTTGATTCATGTATTCGTTATTTAGGTGAAGATCCATGGGAGCGTATTCGCGCGCTTAAAAAAGCGATGCCAAATACACCACAGCAAATGCTACTTCGTGGTCAGAACTTATTGGGATATCGCCATTATGCTGATGATGTGGTTGAGAAGTTTGTTGAGCGCGCCCACAAAAATGGCGTAGACGTATTTCGTATTTTTGATGCCATGAATGATGTACGTAACTTAGAAACTGCCATAAAAGCGGCGGTTAAAGTAGGGGCACATGCGCAAGGTACAATTTCTTACACAGTAAGCCCTGTACATACATTAGATATGTGGTTAACACTTGCTAAGCAGCTTGAAGAATTGGGTTGTCATTCAATTTGTATTAAAGATATGGCGGGATTGCTTAAGCCTTACGATGCAGAAGAACTCATTAAAGCGTTAAAAGAAACGGTTTCCATACCTATTGCAATGCAATGCCATGCAACAACGGGTTTAAGCACCGCTACTTATCAAAAAGCGATTGATGCCGGCATTGATATGCTCGACACAGCTGTATCGTCTATGAGCATGACTTATGGCCATTCAGCAACTGAAACAATTGCTGCAATCGTTGAAGGGACCGAGCGTGATACCGGGCTTGATTTAAACCACCTAGAAGAAATTGCCGCTTACTTTAGAGACGTGCGTAAAAAGTACGCTGCGTTTGAAGGCAGCTTAAAAGGTGTCGATGGCCGAATTTTATTAGCCCAAGTGCCAGGTGGTATGTTAACTAACATGGAAAACCAGCTTAAAGAGCAAGGTGCTGCTGATAAACTAAACGAAGTGCTACTTGAAATTCCACGAGTACGTGAAGATTTAGGCTTTATTCCACTCGTTACACCTACCTCACAAATTGTTGGTACTCAAGCGGTATTAAATGTACTCACTGGTGAGCGTTATAAAACCATTACCAAAGAAACTGCTGGCGTATTAAAAGGTGAATATGGTTCAACACCTGCACCAATGAATAAAGAGCTTCAAGAGCGCGTACTTGATGGCAGTGAAGCAATTACCTGTCGCCCTGCAGATATTATTAAACCTGAACTTGAAACTTTAGAAGCTGAGTTAAGCAAGCTTGCGCAGGAGCAAGGGCTAACTTTAGCCGATGAGCAAATTGATGATGTGCTTACCTATGCATTATTTCCACAGATTGGTTTGAAATTTATTAAAAACCGTAACAATCCTGATGCATTTGAGCCTGTTCCTAGCGCTGATGATAACGCCAATAAAGCACCTGAAAAATCAGCGGCAAACAATAAAAGCGTTAAGGCAGAGCAATACAGCGTTAAAGTAGACGGTAAAGTATACGATGTCGTGGTTGCTCAAGGTGGTGAGCTTAAAGAGGTGACGTTAAAAGACTCAGAGCATATTCCACAGTCAGCATCGGTTGCCTCGGGTGAAACTCTAAATGCACCATTGGCCGGTAATATTTTTAAAATTAAAGTAAAACCCGGTCAGGTAGTCAATGAAGGTGATGTGGTAATTATTATGGAAGCCATGAAAATGGAAACCGAAGTACGCGCCATGCATACCGGTACGATTGCTGAGGTGCTTGTTTCTGAGGGCGATTCAGTGTCAACCGGCGATGCAATGATTGCACTAGCTTAAGGAGTAAATAGAGGATGGATGGTATTTTAAACCTCTGGCATGCCACAGGCATTGCTAACTTTACATTTCCTGGGCTGATCATGATTGCCGTTGGTTGTTTGCTATTATTTTTAGCAATTGCCAAAAACTTTGAGCCGTTATTGCTACTGCCCATTGGTTTCGGAGCTATTTTAACTAATATTCCAGTAGCTGGTTTATCAGATCCAGGTGGCTTACTTTACTATGTTTATTATGTTGGTATTGATACCGGTATTTTTCCGCTATTAATATTTATGGGAGTGGGGGCCTTAACTGATTTTAGTGCCCTGATTGCCAACCCGCGTATGTTGCTATTAGGTGCGGCAGCGCAGTTTGGTATTTTTGCGACGTTATTTGGCGCTATTTTACTTAACTTTATTCCGGGATTTGAATTTAGCTTACAAGATGCTTCTGCAATTGCGATTATTGGTGGTGCAGATGGGCCAACCGCTATCTTTTTAGCGTCAAAGCTGGCCCCTGATTTACTGGGCGCTATAGCGGTGGCTGCGTACTCGTACATGGCGTTGGTTCCTATTATTCAGCCACCTATTATGCGTGCGTTTACAACGCCTGAAGAACGTAAAATTCAAATGCCAGAACTGCGTAAAGTATCTAAAAAGGAAAAAATTATTTTCCCACTGATGGTGCTTACCTTAACTGCTATATTCTTACCTGCGGCAATTCCGCTGGTTGGTATGTTCTGTTTAGGTAACTTAATGCGTGAGTCGGGTGTAGTTGATAGGCTCAGCAACAGTGCGCAAAACGAAATCATTAATATCACCACCATATTTCTAGGACTTGCAGTGGGCTCTAAGCTTGCTGCCGAGCAGTTCTTAACAGTAGAAACTATTGGTATTTTGGTACTGGGTGCACTGGCGTTTGCTATTGGTACAGCCTCAGGTGTATTTATGGCTAAAGGCTTAAATAAGATATCAAAAACCCCCATAAACCCATTAATTGGTGCTGCGGGTGTATCCGCTGTGCCTATGGCAGCACGTGTTGTTAATAAGGTTGGGCTTGAAAATAACCCGCATAACTTCTTATTAATGCATGCCATGGGGCCTAATGTTGCAGGGGTGCTTGGTAGTGCTGTTGCGGCAGGTATTTTACTCGCTCTTGTGGGTTAAATATAATTTAGACTCAACCTATTAGCGCAGTTTACTGCGCTTTTTTTTGCATAAAATTCACTGTTTTGACTTAAGCGGTTTCTTGTATAGGGTTTTTTGTTTAAAGTAATCACTCTTCATTTTTTAAAGGGCTGTCAAAATGTTACACACTCCGCTGGCAAAATATCTCCCGAATGTAAGCAAACTTGTTTTTGGCTGTATGGGTTTGGGAGGCGCATGGAATAAAGATGCGATTACCAGTGCGCATTTACAACAAACTCATTCATGCATAGATGCCGCCATTGAAGGCGGAATTAATTTTTTCGATCATGCTGATATTTATACCTTAGGCAAAGCCGAACATGTTTTTGGTCAAGCTCTGGCTGAGCGACCAGAACTTAGAGAGCAAATGTATATTCAGTCTAAGTGTGGTATTCGCTTTGCTGATGATCAAAACCCACAACGTTATGACTTTTCAGCTGATTGGATTGAGCGCTCGGTAGAAGGCTCATTAAAACGATTAAATACTGAATATTTAGATATACTTATGCTGCATCGCCCAGATCCTTTAATGGAAGTAGAGGAAGTTGCACAAGTATTTAGTTGTTTAAAAGAAAGTGGCAAAGTGCGTCATTTTGCGGTGTCTAATATGTCGCAATATCAAATACGGTTTTTGCAACGCGCTTTAGATATGCCGATTGTGGCCAATCAAATCGAAGCGAGTTTACAAAAACATCAATGGGTTGATGAAGGCGTTTATGTGGGTAATGCCGATGGCAAGGATATTAACTTTACCCCAGGCAATATTGAATATTGCCGTGAGCATGAAATTCAGATTCAAAGTTGGGGTAGTTTATGCCAAGGCTTATACTCTGGTGGTGATTTATCAAAGGCCTCGCCTGCAGATATTAATACCAGTATTTTAGTCAGTAAGCTTGCCATACTTTATGGTACAACAGCAGAAGCTATCGTATTAGCATGGCTGCTGCGCCACCCAGCATCAATTCAACCAATTATTGGCACTACTAACATAGAGCGAATAAAAGCATCCTGTGATGCGGTTAATGTTAACTTAAGTCGTGAGCATTGGTATGAGCTATATATCAGCGCGAAAGGCTGCGCTTTACCATAACCTAGTGTAGGGTGATGATATGAACATATTTGTTATTTTAATTAGCTTAGTCATTGCTTTGGTGATCATTATTCCGTTACTGGAAAAATACCAAAGTAAAATGGGGCTTGAGAGTGCTACTAAATATAGTAAATATATTTGGCCACTGGTGATGATCTCTTTGGTTGTGCAGCTTATTTATGTACTCGTAAATTAACTCTGAAATTTAGTACCGAGCTGCTTCGATATAGGGGGAATTCGTGAAATTGTCCGAGTCTCTATGCTGGTTGGTATAATCATTACATACAAAAAAGCCTTTGCCGGTTACCCTGCAAAGGCTTTTTTATTTAATCATTAAGCTTTTTATTTAAGTGCCAACTGAAGTTCTCGGTTACGCTCAAGTTGCGTAATAAAGTTATCAGCAATAGGCTTAAACTTAGCAAGCTCTGAGCGTGGTAATGGCTCAGATTTAGGTAGTTTTACAGTTTTAGGGTTACGGTGAACACCGTTAACCAAAAACTCATAATGTAAATGCGCCCCAGTTACTCGACCTGTTGAGCCTACAGTACCAATTTTCTCACCTTGTTTAATTTTTTGCCCTGTTCTAACTAGGCGTTTATTAAGGTGTAAGTACTTAGTAACATACTGTGTACCATGGCTTATAAATACGTAATTACCGTTATATTTACTGTAACCCGCTTTAATGACTTTACCATTACCTGATGATACAACAGGCGTGCCTGTACGCGCAGCGTAGTCAATACCTCGGTGTGCTTTTACTTGTCCTGTAACAGGGTGTAAACGGCGAGGATTAAAGCTTGAGCTAATATATTTAAAGTTAACAGGTGCACGTAAGAAGGCTTTTTTCATACTACGCCCTTCAGGCGTATAAAAATTACCGTCGGTGTGTCGAATTGCTGTGTAGCGTTCACCTTGGTTTATAAATTCTGCGGCAATAATTTTACCGGTGCCAATAAATTCACCGTCAACAAAATGAGATTCATATATTAAGCCAAATTCATCACCTTTACGGATGTCATTTGCAAAATCCACGTCCCAACCAAATATATCGGCAAAGTTCATGATTTGGCGTTCACTTAAACCTGCAGCGATCGCTGACGTCCAAAAACTGCTAGAAATTTCCCCACCGGCGGTTTTGCTCAGTGTTTCTATTTCTTTGCTGTCAATTGAAGTATCGTATTGGCCTTCGTCATTAAGGGTGACATATAAGGTATCTGTTTTAGATATAACGTAACGTAACTGAGCCAACGAACCATCTTTTGCAGTAGCAAAGCTTAGTGTTTCACCTGGATGAATTTTGGTAAGCTTGCGTGTTTCAGCATTTGTGTTAACCAGTTTATAAAGCGTTTGCGCAGAAAAACCAGCGCGCTTAAAAATGTTCGCTAAATTGTCACCATTTTTAACAAGGTGATCGACAAAATCATATTCTGGAAGCTTTTGTGCTGCTTGCTCTGAATTTAAGTCAGTGAGTTTTTCGTTTTCACCTACTTTTATTTGTAATTCGTAACGCTTACCAATCTCTAGCGTGTTCTCGCTATTGTCTTTGGATGCAGTGGCTTTTTCAGAAGGTAAAAAGGCTAAGGCAACAATAGCAGAAACCAAACCTAGAATAAGCATTTTGTGTTTTTTGGGGAGCGTGTTAACCACGTGGACCATAACGTGCCTTTTTCTGCTGTCAAGATAATAAATAGATTATATTGCAGGATATAACGAATAATCTATGAATACTAGTATTTTGTAGATTTAAACTCGCGTTAAATTAAGCTAAAATCATAGGGTATTCAGGCTGTTTGTGTGTAAAGTTGAATAACAGCACTATTTTATATTCTTGGATACTTTGCTTTTTCATCGTAATGTTAAATTAGCTTTTAAAACGATTTAATTGCGAGAAGTGATTAATTTACAAACTGTTTTTTGGTTTGTTATAAACACTTCTAGTGTATTATTAATCGCTCGTTTATATCCCTTTTTAGAACGTACGCCCTGCATTATAGTTGATGCTGCGATTAGTTAAAAAAGTTGTTCTAATTAAGTGGAAATTTGTTATGTTAGCTAAATAGTTTTATTTGCTTTGTTATAACGCGCTAGCAATAAATCGTGAGCATATTACAACCCTTCGTTGTCAGAATTTTTTGGAGTAACACACAGTGGATTTACAAACCGCTCTAGCAGAGATAAAACGCGGTGCAGAAGAGATATTAATTGAAGATGAGTTAGTTGAAAAATTAAAGTCGGGGAAAAAGCTAAAAATTAAAGCTGGTTTCGATCCTACGGCTCCAGATTTGCACCTAGGTCACACTGTACTAATTAACAAAATGAAAACCTTTCAAGATTTAGGTCATGAGGTTATTTTCTTAATTGGTGACTTCACCGGTATGATAGGCGATCCAACGGGCAAAAATGTTACCCGTAAGCCACTGACTCGTGATGATGTGCTTGCTAATGCTGAAACCTATAAAGAACAGGTTTTCAAAATTTTAGACCCAGCTAAAACAACCGTCGCTTTTAACTCTACCTGGATGGAGACATTGGGCGCGGCTGGAATGATAAAATTAGCAGCTCGCCAAACTGTGGCACGCATGCTTGAGCGTGATGACTTTAAAAAGCGCTATGCTGGCGGTCAATCTATCGCAATCCATGAGTTTTTATACCCACTAGTGCAGGGCTGGGATTCAGTCGCACTTGAGTCTGATGTTGAGCTAGGTGGAACTGATCAACGCTTTAACCTATTAATGGGTCGTGAGCTGCAAAAAGATGAAGGTCAAAAACCACAAACTGTACTAATGATGCCTTTACTTGAAGGGACTGATGGCGTTCAGAAAATGTCAAAGTCACTAGGAAACTACATAGGTATTACTGATACGCCTAGCGACATGTTTGGTAAAATCATGTCAATTAGTGATGTACTAATGTGGCGTTACTATGACTTGCTAAGTAGCCTTTCTATTGAGCAAATTGCAGCGCAAAAACAGCGTGTAGAGCAAGGCACTAACCCGCGCGATATTAAGATTGAATTAGCGAAAGAGTTAATTGCACGTTTTCACAGTGAAGCCGATGCGCAAGCTGCTCATGATGACTTTATTCAGCGCTTTCAGAAAAAAGCACTACCTGATGAAATTCCAGAGCTGACAGTTAATATTGATGAAGACACTATTTTAATTGCTAACTTACTAAAAGAAGCTGGCTTAGTGGCGAGTACTTCAGAGGCCATGCGTATGATCAAACAAGGCGCAGTAAAGCTTAATGGCGAAGAAAAAATTACCGATACCAAATTGGAAGTAGCAAAAGGAACAACCGCTATTTACCAAGTAGGTAAACGTAAGTTTGCAAATATTACTGTAGCCTAAAGCTTCAGAGATTATAAAAACCAGCTTCGGCTGGTTTTTTTATAACTGATCAAAAAGTTAGAACAGCCCTAATAATTTCAACGCTAATAATAATTAGTAGCCAAAAAAAACGGGCTTGATTTAGGGTATTGAGTAGCTTTGGCATATCATCGGCAATTGGCAAGCGTTCTACACCGACCCGCATTTTATTGAAACGCTGCTCAATATAAATAGCAGGCCCACCAAGTTGCACACCTAAAGATGCAGAGCACACACTTAATAACCAACCTGTATTTTTTTGATAAAAATGTCGGCCATAATGCTTAATATAATGCATGCTTTTTTTACTGGCTTTAAGTGAAGCTATTGTCAGCGCGAGTAACCGAATGGGAATGTATTCAATAATAAAAAGAATCAGTTTAAGCGGCGTCAAAAAAGAACTGTCGGGAGCTATATCAGTGCGCCACGCTTGTTGGATTAAGGTAAGCAAGCGGTAGGCGAGAGTAGCAATGGGGCCCAATAGTAAAAAAATGAAAATAACTACAAAATAATGACGTGCCGTTCTTAGTATGACACTTTCCATAACCGCTTTAATAATCCCTGGGTTTGAAAGTGCCTTAACTTCTCGGGCTACTAGTGGTTTTAATAATTCTCGAGCAGTTGATTTTTGATTTTTTTTGGTCAATTTCGCAATACGTATCGCTTTTTTATTTATGCTACTGCTTTCTAGGCACAAGTATAAAATAAGACCGGATAGTAGTTCAGGGTAAAAGGCAAACTCCAGCAGTAAAACCACAATAATCATAATCACAGTTAGAACAAGTGTGCTTGCTAGTAAAGCGGCTAAATAATGATATTGTTTGCTGTCTGCTTTTTTATAAACACGCTGGCCAATTGCGTTAAAAATGGCAGAAAGTATATGATTAGGGTGATACCAGCTAACTAAAGGTAAAAAGCGCTCAGCTAGGAGCGCACAAATAAATACAATAAAGTCCAAATGATTTTGAACAATATTATTGAGCATTTACAGCGTAACCGCTGTTAACTTTTCTAGTAATGCCACAACCATTTTTGATGAATTAATAGAGGCTGTTTCTAAGTACTCTTCAAATGATTGCGGTGACTCTTTGCCAGCAATATCAGACATTGAGCGAATAACAACAAATGGTGTGTTAAGTGCAAAACACGTTTGTGCAATTGACGCACCTTCCATTTCTACTGCTAGCATTGTAGGGAAGTCATTGCGTGTTTTTTCAATACGAACAGGGTCACACATAAATGAGTCACCAGTACAAATTAAACCAACAAGCGTTTTTACTTCGCTGATTTGTGCAATTGTTTGCTCAGCGGCTTCTACTAGCTTAGGGTGTGCTGTAAAGCCTGCAGGCATTTGTGGTACTTGGCCAATTTCGTAACCAAACGCTGTTACATCTACATCGTGATGACGAACTTCTGATGAAATCACTACATCGCCAACGTTAAGCGAAGGGTCGAAACCACCGGCAGAGCCTGTGTTAATAACACAATCAGGCTTAAAGTTATCGATAAGTAAAGTGGTTGCAATAGTTGAAGCAACTTTACCAATGCCTGATTGCACTAAAGTAACAGTATTACCAGCAAGCTCACCAGTATAAAACGTAAAGCCTGCTTTGGTTAAAACCTGTGGATTTTGCATCGCTTCGCGCAAAATTTTAACTTCTGGCTCCATGGCGCCAATAATACCAACATTCATAGTGTTAAATTCCTAAGTTTGAATAGCCTGATTATACGTGAAGTCTGCTATAAAAAACAAAAAAGCGAGTCATTTAAAATGCTCGCTTTAATAGATTGCTTTAACTCAGTAGTTATATTTCAGCAAGGGCGGTTGAATGTGCTTTTGCTTGAGAAGGCGATAATACCGCAGGCTTATGGACTCTAGTACGAGTCGGGCGTGCAGGTTGTGATTTAGCAGGCTTGCCTAATTTAAACATAATGGCATCGCGAACTTCACTTGGGCGGTAGCCTGACTTTACTTTCATACGAATATGTGGAATGCCAGCGGCTTCTAATGCACCGTTAACAAACCAATCACGCTGTGCTTTGTGACCATCTTTGTTGGCATTATTAACTAAGTCAACCGCAGCCACTATGGTCATTTTTTCTTTGTCGACTAACACAAAGTCGAGCTGTTTGTTTTTTGCTTTAGCTAATGCCGCACGTTTAGATTTGACAGATAGACCTTGTTTACAGTCAATCACATCTATTAGTTTAACGCGACTAACAATTTTATATTGGTCGCCAACAGCGCGTTCTAATAAATTCAGAAACGCCCCTTCTACTTGGGTAAATACACTTTGCTTACGAGTAAAAGGATAAGGGTTTCCGCCGTCATCACTAAATTTTGACGCAACTACAGATGCCCCAACAACTAGCACTAATATTAATAATAAAGCGAATTCCATACGGTAACTCCATAACAACAAATTGACACTGCTTTTCTAAAGCAATTTATGTGCCCAAATAGTTGTTATGGTTATTTTAGATACCGTTGGTGTTTATAGTGCTGTGTATCCGCCCTCTATACCTTTTACTGCAATCGCAACGGCATCATGCGCATGCAGAGATTCATAGTGGTTAATTTGTAAAAAATAGTCGCTAAACTGTTTTGCTTCTAAAGTAGTTTTAATTTTTCGTGCTGCGTCTTCACAAAACATCAAGTTTTGACCATTTAAACGAGCAAACTCTTGTTCGTCTTCACGTTTTACCGCGGCTTGTACTGGTGTTTTAAGCTCATCTTCTAGTAAGTTTATTAAGTTAACTACATCAAACGCTTGAATGTTTTGATCTAGCTTTACTTTAACATTAGCAATAGAACGCTGTGAATGCGGGGTTGCTACAATGCCTTGAGTTGTTCCAAGCCACTCTAAAACCTCTGATTGAGTTAGTGTTTCTTGAGCAAACTTTTCGCTAAACGCATTTTGGATAAGTTGACGAGCAAGGGCTGCAGAGCAGGGGCAGGTTGATGAGTAAGTAACATCAACACTTAGCTCAAAACTAATAACACCTTGGTTTATAGTACTGGTAAGTACAACTGGGTAGCTTTTCCAGCCGGCTTTGCCACTAAGTAATGATTTACGGCGCAGCGGTAATTCAAATTTAAATTCGATTTGTGCTTTATCGCTTAAGCCTTTATGGCTGGTGATAAAGGTATCTAATGCTTGTGCTAAGGTGTGCGGGTTGACCTGTTGCTCCGTTGAGAGGTGATCAAGTGCTAAAAACAGACGCGACATGTGGATGCCTTTGGCATCTTCTTGGTGTAAATTAACAAAAGCGCGAGCTTTTGCATTAACAGTAACTGGAGCTAAATCAAGAGATTCAAAAATAAAAGGCAGCTCTATATCGCCCATTCCTACCCAGTCTAATTTACCTGTTTGTAATGCTGCAGCTGTGTTAGCAATATCTGGCATAGTCGTTTGCATGATACGTTACTCGTTATTTGCAATATTTAAAACATCACATTTTACACTAAATAAAGAATTGCTGAAATGCAGCAAATAACAGCAAACATGAAATTTTACTGTTTTTATCGCACAACATGAAAATAGCTGATAGAAAATGCTAAAATTAGCTTTTAATCATACTTACTTATAAAAACTAAGCATTTAGCCAAGAGAAACACTGATATATGACAGATTCTTCTTTGAACCCGTGGGTTCGAGTACTTTCCAGTTCAATAACTCGTTTTGGTGAGTTTAAAACTGCAGCTATTTGCTATGCATTATTACTGACGGTATCGATGGTTTTATCGAGTATGTTTTACTATGTTGCTATTGGAGAAGTGAACTTAGTTGATATATTAGCTATAGTATTTTTTACCTCAGTTGTTTCTCCTTTGGTGATTAGCGTACTGCTAAACTCTATTCGGCAACTTGATGCCTCTTATGCCTATTTAGATAGTGCCACAAAACAAGAAAAGCTTTTAAATCAAACTCTCAAAGACAATATTAATCGTTTAAACATTGAAATTGACGAACGTAAAATGGCCTTCCATGCCAAGCATAGGGCAATAGAAGAGCTCAGACGTGAAATTGCAGAACGCAAAAAAACGCAACAAGAGCTCGCACAACAAGGTATGTTACTGCGCTCTATTGTAGACTCCTCACCAGATTTATTTTATTACCGTGATAACAATGGGGTGTTTGCCGGTTGTAATAAAATGTTTGAAGAGGTGATGGGCAAAACCAGTGGCGAATTAATTGGCAAAGCCGCAGAAGAGATATTTCCAAGCCACTTTTTATCTGAAGTATTAAGAACCGATGAGCAGGTTGAACGTACTCATCAAGGTTTAACTATCGATGTAGAATATTCTGTAAATGGTGAAATAAGATGGTTTGAACTGAGAAAGCTTCCCTTCATAAATGAGCAGGGCGATTACATTGGTTTACTAGCCTTTGGCCGTGACATTACCAGCCGTAAAGAAGCCGCGCAGGCACTGGAAACTGCTTATAAGGATAAAGGGAAATTTATTGCCACCTTGAGCCATGAATTACGCACTCCGCTCAATGGTATCGTTGGCTTAACTCGGATGCTATTGGATACTGAACTTAATAAACAGCAGCGTAGTTGGTGTAATACGGTGTTTTCAAGTGCAGAGACATTAGGTAATATATTTAACGATATTATAGATTTAGATAAGATAGATCGTGAGCAATTAGATATTGCTGCCAACGAAATTAATGTTTCTGACTTTATTAATGACGTGGTTAACTTTGCAGGCCTCATTGCGGAGCAAAAAGAGCTTTCTTTTGAAGTAAAACGCTCTGGAACACTCGA
This sequence comes from Pseudoalteromonas sp. 3J6, assembly GCF_903995135.1. Lineage (GTDB taxonomy): Bacteria > Pseudomonadota > Gammaproteobacteria > Enterobacterales > Alteromonadaceae > Pseudoalteromonas. The sequence goes on from NZ_LR877185.1 coordinate 74,901, forward strand.
TATATATGCTCTACTTGACCCCACTCGTTTACGCCAAGTGGTATGGAACTTAATTAATAATGCGGTTAAATTTACCCAGCACGGTAGTGTCACCTTAGATTGCGGTAGAGAAAACCGTGAAGATGGCCCATGGCTTATTATAAAAATACTTGATACCGGTGAAGGGATCCCACAAGAACAACTTACACGCATTTTTGATATGTACTACAAAGCACCTGATCTTAAAGGGACCAATGCGATTGGTTCAGGTATTGGCTTAGCCGTAACAAAAGCGTTAGTAAGTGCTATGAAAGGCATTATAACTGTTAATAGTACCCCAGGAGAGGGCAGTTGCTTTACCGTTCAAATTCCGCTGAATTTATGTAGTGCACCTACCGAGCATAGTTATGTGGGACGTAGCTTATATATTTTATTAGTGGAAGATGTACCACTTAATGCTGAAATCGCAACTAACCTATTAGAACAGCGTGGGCATGAAGTGTTGTGGGCTGAAACGGGTGAAGATGCTTTATCGTTTGTAGAGACCGAAGATGACCTAGATTTAGTGTTGCTTGATATGCAGTTGCCTGATATTAATGGTGATGAAGTAGCAAGGCAAATACGCGCACAAAGCCATTTTGATCAGCTACCTATTGTGGCACTTACCGCCAATGTTCGCAGTGCTGAAGAAGAGCTTGAGGGAATTTCTATTCAAGGAGCGTTAGCTAAACCAATAAACACCAGTAAGTTAGATAATATGCTCGCTGAACTCTTTGGTATTAAACAAGCGCAAACCGAGGCTCCTCAACGAGTAGTTAATCAAGAGTTGTTAAAACAAATAAATACTGACTTGTTAGATGTTGAAACCATTGAAGACTTTGTAAACTCGATGGGCGTTGAAGTATTTAAACGCAGTAGTCAGTTGTTTAAAAAGCTAAATCCGCAATACCAACATGAGCTATTAGAATCATTAAAAACAGCAGACAGAGAAGAATATAAATCCGTTGCGCATAAGTTAAAAGGTGCCGCTGGTTCGGTAGGTCTGAATGATGTGCAGTTGCATGCAAAGCAAATGGAGCATGGTGCGCTGGAACAAAGTGATGAAGTATTAACAGTTTGGCTTGATGAATTAGCAGACAAAATAAATGAAGGACAACAGGCCCTTCATTTATTTTTACAACAATTAGAATAAAAAACTAATTAGCTGTCGATTTTACCAATGAAGCGGTAACCTTCACCATGAATGGTGCTGATCAACTCAGACGTTGAATTGTCGCTTTCAAAGTGCTTACGAATACGTCGAATAGTAACATCAACTGTACGGTCGTTAGCGCGAAGTTCACGGCCAGTCATGTGTTTAATTAGTTGCTCACGGCTAAATATACGACCTGGTGAGTCAAGCATTAAACGCAGTGCTCTGTATTCGCCTTTCGGTAGACGTTTTGCATCTCCATTTGGAGAAGTAAGGCAACGACTGTTTTCGTCAAGTTCCCAACCGTTGAAGGTTATCACGCCATTGGTTTCAATAGCTGATTCTTCACCACCTAGTGCGGTACGCGTAATTAAGTTACGTGCACGAATAGTTAATTCACGTGGGTTGAAAGGCTTAGTAATATAGTCATCAGCACCAATTTCAAGACCTAAAATACGGTCTACATCGTTGTCACGGCCTGTTAAGAAAATAAGACCAACTTTGCGTTTTTGGCGTAATTCGCGAGCTAGAATAAGCCCGTTTTTACCTGGCAGGTTGATGTCCATAACTACAAGATTGACGTCATCGTTATTTGTAAGCTTATCATGCATATCATCGCCATCAATGGCTTCAATAACTTTGTAACCTTCAGCTTCAAATAAACTAACGAGGTTCAGTCTAGTTACGTCTTCATCCTCTACGATCAGAATGACTGGCGTTTGCATCTTTAATTAACCTTTTTGGAGTGTGTTTTATTTATAAAATCGGCATGATTATCAGAGCCGACTACTAGAATTATAGGATTATATCTAAATGTTAACAAGTAAAAACAAATTAGATATAAACAGCTGCGTGCCCAAACCTACTATGACGTATTATTAAAAACCGCGGCTTAATTGATACTTAACGTTGAATGTATAATTTGAATTGTAGAGTCGAAGCCATTTCCCTTTAATAATTGATACATCCATCAACCACCTAAAGATACTTAAAATAATCAGACTAATTCAAAACGGAATTATATCACTTTCCAACTTTTCATCAATGTATGTGATATGTAAAACACAATTAAGTTCCTCAATTGTGTGAAATACAGCATTAATGATACAACTGTTTAGTTGGTTATGTCTTAGTATGGTCATAAAGTTGTAATTCAAGTGGGTAAAAGCGTTCTTTCGCTTTTAGAGTGTAATAATAAATCGGGCGCCTTGCTGATACTCGGTATCTAACACAATTTCTCCGGCTAATGCTTGAGTCACTAAATTGTAAACCAAATGCATTCCTAAACCACTCGCCCCTTGGCCGCGCTTTGACGTTACAAATGGGTCAAATATTTTTGCTCGTATACTATTTTCAACACCTAGCCCGTTGTCGGTGTAGGTAATTTGTGTTTTTGTTTTCGTTACCACAATATCAATCTGTACTTCATTGTCATCGCCAGCTTCAAAGCCGTGCAGCAGGGAATTTAAAATAAGCTGATGGAATACTTGCTGTAGTGGTCCTTTTTTACTTTCAACGGTTAAATCTGCTGGACAATTTATAAGAACTTTTGGGTTTTTAAGTTTTAGCTCTTGCCCCATAGACAGTAGCGTGTCGTTAATTAAGTGTTGTAAATTAACAGTGCTGGTTATTTCATCATCTTTGAGCACCGCAACTTTTTTAAAGTTAGAAATAAGTTCTGCAACGCGGTTTAAGCTGCTATAGATTAGGTCTAAGTTTTCAATACCATCATTAGTAAATTGCTCAAATTGACTCGCGGTTAATGATTTATTATGAAAATTAACCTGTAGCTCTGCGAGTTTATCTCGCAATAAAGTGGAGCCTGTAATACCAAGTCCTATCGGTGTATTTACCTCATGAGCAACCCCTGCCACCATTTGCCCTAATGAAGCCATTTTTTTGTTTTCGACAATTTGAGTTTGGTATTGGTGCATCTTTTCTAGAGTAGATAACAGCTCTTTATTGGCCTCTCTGAGCGCAATAGTGCGTTGACTCACTTTCTCTTCAAGGTTTGAGTTTAGCTGCTTAATTTCTTGTTTATCTTCTTCATGGCGCTCTATTTGCCTTTGTGTGCGTGCAAGCATTACATTTAAGCTATTAGAAAGCCGAGTTATTTCAGTGAGGTTCGTTAAAGGCGCACGCGCATAGTAATTATGTTTTTTAGCTATGTTTTGCAACAACAAGCTTAAGTTTTCAATCGGGCTGGCAATCCTTTTTTGTAGCCTTAAAATAATCAAAGAAATAAAAATAAGTATTAAAGCCATAATAACGATATCAATTATAATCTTTTTAGTTATTAGCTGATTTAAGTTATCTAAGCTGCCTCTAATATAGACATAGCCAAGCAGCTGTTCATTATTGAGTATTGGGGTAATGTACTCAATGTACTCATCGCTAACTTGTGGTTCAGCAAAGTCATCAATGTTGTCCGTTTTAATAGGGACAGGTGGTGATTTTCGGGCATTAAAGCTGGTAAAAAACACTGGTTTATTGGTTTGCTCATCTAAGGCATATATATGTAAATTTGTAACGGATGATACTTGTTGAAGCAGCTTTAAGCGCCTTTCTTCTGCAGGCCTATTTTTATTTAGTAATGAGGGCATCGCGTCAAATGCAATGATCTCAGATACCAACACAAGTTTACTAATGAGCTGTTTTTTTTGCTCTTGTGCGCTTAAGTAGGTAGAAATTGAAAGCGATAATAACAAACAGATAGCTGTTATAAGCATGATGGTTTTAAACAATATGCTACGAATGCTATTTTGCTTTACGGTTTTGGGCATTGCGAGAAGGTCATCCGTGTCAATTGTGAGTCTAATGATAATAGTTTAGCAAAAACAGAAAAAAGTGAATTAAAAAGATTAGCTTATTTACACTTTTTATTTTTAGCTAATCTACTTATAAAACATAAATATGTGGCTAATATAGCCCATATTTATGTTTTGACAGGATATTAATAACTTATTTCAGCTACTGTATACGGCAAATTTATTGTTTTTAAATACTGTGTGGTAGCTGTCAAATTGGGTTTCTAAAATAGGTGGGTATTTCAAAAAGCTATTAGCTACTATAGTCAGTTTGCCTGCCTTAGTTAAATGTTGCTTGGCATGGGTTAAAAAAGATTCCGCAACGCTGTAGTCAGTTGCAATCCCAGTATGGAAGGGCGGGTTGCTAATAATTAAATCAAACTTGCCAGTAATATTATTTAAACCATCACTGAGTATGGCTTCACCGTTTACATTATTTAACTTAAGCGTTTGTGTTGTTGCATAGGCAGCAAGTGCACTTACGTCACTACAGGTAAATGTCAGAGCTGGAGTTTTTAGGCCTAAAAAAGTAGCAATAAGCCCTGCGCCACAACCAAAGTCAAGGACTTTTCCGTGTTTTAAGTTAGGAGCATTTTCTAGTAGCATTTTCGTTCCAGCATCTAGCGCACCATGATTAAACACGCCAGGAATACTGACCGCTGTAAACTCAATATCACTTACACTTACCGTAAACTCTTTATGGTAAGTACTAATATCAAACGCGCTATTGAGAGTTAGTTCTGAAAATGAATATAAAACACAATGTTTTGCTGAGTCTATTTTATTACTAAACTCGGCCTTACCGGCGAGTTGCTTTTCAATTGACTTAACACCGCTCTTGTTTTCGCCAACAACGAGTAGCTCTGCATCTTTGCTTATCACAGCACGTATGTTGTCTAACGCCATTAATAGCTCAGGTTTAGATTTAGGGTAATAAAGTATTACCAAATCATAATCGCCCGAATTAATTGTGTGGCTGATGGTTACGTCAATACCCGATATGTTTTTTGCAAATTCACCATTAGCGTGATTATAACTAAAAGCGGTTATTTTACTTTGTGGGTTGAGAGTTTTTAGCTCATTTAAAAAGCCATCTTGAACAAAGTTGACCACCAATATTGATTTACCTTTTAACTCTTCACTGTTACGAAGTAATAGTAGGCTCGGATTGGTTAATACGCTCATAAATGGCTTTACCTTACTTGATTATTTAATTAACGGTTACTTAGTACGTTCGAACATTAAATCCCATACGCCATGACCTAAACGGTGACCACGCTGTTCAAATTTAGTCAATGGACGTAAATCAGGGCGGGGGACATAGTCGTTAGTCTCAGATTGGTTTTTGTAACCTGGAGCTGCTTGCATCACTTCTAACATATGCTCTGCGTAGTTTTCCCAATCAGTTGCCATGTGAAATACACCACCGATTTTTAATTTAGAGCGAAGTTTTTCAGCAAACTCAGTTTGTACAATGCGACGCTTGTGGTGACGCTTTTTGTGCCATGGATCAGGGAAAAATAATTGTAAGGTTGATAAGCTTTCATCGCTTATACAATCAGCAAGAACTTCTACTGCATCGTGTTCAAACACACGCAGATTAGTAACGCCAGCTTCGTCAGCATCCATTAAACATGCGCCAACGCCTGGGCGATGAACTTCTATGCCAATAAAGTTAAGATGTGGTGCATTTTTTGCCATTTCAACCAATGACTTGCCCATACCAAAACCAATTTCTAGGACTACATCATTGTCATTGCCAAAAACTTCGCTTAAATCAAGTAGGCCGTTTTTATGCTCAAGCCCCATTGTTGGCCAGCATTTTTCGATTGCAGCAGCTTGGCCTTTGGTTAATCGACCTTCGCGTTTTACAAAACTGCGAATAGTGCGGATATACTTACCTTCTTGCTTAGCTTGCTCAAGGTTGTTGTTACTTGATTCACTCATATTATTGGCCTGACAAAACAATGTGTTTAAAAATGGTTGCGTATTATCCCTGACCAGCGCTAGGTTGACAAGCATTAGGGCGTTATAGCTTGATCTTTTCAGTCACTACAATAGACTGAGCCGCCATTGAGCATTAGTAAAAAAGTAAATATGTTGGATTTAAAAAAACAGCAGTCAGCTTGGTTTTCCAACCAAGTAGTTGACTGGTATCACCTTCATGGGCGCAAAACGTTACCATGGCAATTAGCTAAAACGCCTTATAAAGTGTGGGTATCTGAGGTGATGTTACAGCAAACTCAGGTTGTCACTGTTATTCCTTATTTTGAAAAGTTTATGCAAAGCTTTCCCGATATTATTGCTTTAGCAAATGCTGATGAAGATCAGGTTTTGCATCATTGGACAGGTTTAGGTTATTACGCTCGTGCACGCAATTTACATAAAACCGCTAAAATAGTTCGAGATAAATACCAAGGTCAGTTTCCTAGCACGCTTGAAGAAGTAATGGATTTACCCGGAATAGGGCGCTCTACTGCTGGTGCTGTTTTATCATTATCTTTGGGGCAGCATCACCCTATTCTTGATGGCAATGTTAAAAGAGTGCTTGCTCGTTTTTTCATGGTTGAAGGTTGGTATGGGGTTAAAAAAGTAGAAAATCAGCTTTGGCATTTAAGTGAACAACTCACTCCTAAAAATAATGTTACAGAGTTTAATCAAGCTATGATGGATTTAGGTGCAAGCTTATGTTCGCGCAGTCGCTTTGATTGTGAGGTATGCCCATTAAATAGCCGTTGTGGTGCGTTTAACGCTGGTAAAGTTAAGGAGTTTCCTCACTCTAAGCCTAGAAAAGTAGTGCCTAAAAAAAGCTGCCACCAGTTAATTATCAAGCATAACGACAAAGTGCTCATGGAAAAGCGCCCGAACAGTGGTATTTGGGGCGGATTATTTGGATTTTTTGAATTTAATGAGTACAGCGAGCTCGAAACTTTTTTAGCGCAACAAGGGCTTAAAAGTGACCTTAATGAAGTAACGCCTTTTACTCATGTATTTTCACATTTTGAGCTGACGATTAACCCGCATGTACTTAATATTGAGAAAGCCCCGGATGTTGTTAATGACAAGCAGCTGGTGTGGTATCCACTCGATCAATCAATAGAAGTAGGGTTAGCGGCACCGACTAAAAAGTTGGTTAAACAAATTACGGCAATAGTATAGAATAGCGTTATATTTAGCATTAAGGGGAACAATCATGGCACGTACAGTATTTTGTCAAAAGTTACAAAAAGAGGCCGAAGGCCTTGGTTTTCAGTTATACCCTGGTGAACTTGGTGAGAAAATTTTTAATAATATTTCTAAAGAAGCCTGGGGGCAATGGCAGCATAAACAAACTATGCTGATCAACGAAAAGCATTTAAACATGATGGATCCAGAGCATCGTACTTTTTTAGAAGAGCAAATGGTTGGCTTTTTGTTTGAAGGTAAAGAAGTTGAGATTGAAGGTTATAAGCCAGTAGAAAAATAAATTAACTGTGCTTAGGATAATTAATAAAAAAGGGCTATGAGCCCTTTTTTATATTGTGTATACCGATGAATATTTTAGTTAAATCAAGTCATCTTGCTGATCGCTGTTTCTAATTTGTTCTTTTAAAAACTGTGCTGCTCTTGAATATTCAATTTCAAGCTCATCTCTCATCTTAATTAATTCATCAGCTTTTATTTCATCACTTTTACACTTATCTTCAAATGACTGCGCTAAATCAGCAACAATGTTAGCTCCTACTGTCTTCGATATAGATTTTAATTGGTGGCAAGCGGATAAAATTTCAGCTTTGTTACTTTGCAACACCGCGAAGTTAATCGCTTTAATTTGTTCTTGGCTCTGCTCTAAATACATTTTAAAAAAGCGGATTATTTTAGCGTCATCGCCATTTATATACTTATTCGCTGACTCCATATCAATAGGCATGATTGGTTTTTCGGTCGAATTCACCTGTTGTGGTTGTTTGCTATATAAGTCATTCCATTGCTTTAATGTGTCCTCAAGTGCATTTAACTCAATAGGTTTAGTAATAAAGTCGTTAATACCTACAGCTAAACATCGCTCTCTCTCTCCTTTTAGAGCATTGGCAGTAACAGCAATAATATAAGGTTGTGCGTCAATCGATTCGAGCAATGACGCTTCTTCTCTAATTTTTTCAACCATATCGTAGCCAGACATTTTTGGCATATGTAAATCGGTTAAAATGAGCGAGTAGCTATTTTTACGCCACATATCTAGGCCTTCTTCACCGTTATTAGCCACCTCTACACTGTACCCTAGTATATGTAATTGTTCGGTGAGTACCTCTTGATTTAATAGGTTATCTTCTACCAATAATACTAGCCTATTTGCAGCGAGTGCCTCTTCTGAACTTAGGTAGTGATTCATCGTTCTGGCTTTTTTAACTTGCTTAGGTTTATGCAAACCTGCAGCCACCAAAATTGAAAGCATGAAGTTAGATTTACATAATGGAGAAGCATTAATATAAAAAATACTTTTATGATTAATTACTGCTTCATCTAATTTACTTAATACCACCATTTGCTGGTTATTATCTTCTAGTGAGTAAAGTAAACTTCTTAGTAAGGTACTAATGCTATTCATGTCTTCAATGCCATCAACAACCCAAATAATATCCTTGGCATCTTGGTGAGCTTCTACATCTTGTTGTTCATGAGCATAGGTTATTTTAGCCCCCATAAATGACAAGTAACGATAAATTACTTTACCGCGCTCTGCGTCGCTGCTGACAATAATGACATGTTTACCATTAAGTGTATTTTTATGGGCAAATTCAGTTTTACCTGCAGTTGAAAAAGGCAGTTCAACGGTAAATTCACTTCCAATCCCTTCATGGCTTGTTACATGTATAGTACCAAGCATTAGCTCGGTTAAGCTTTTACAAATTGAAAGACCAAGCCCTGTTCCACCGAACTCTCGCGTAATTGAGCTTTCTGCTTGAGTGAACGGGTTGAAAATTTTTCTTAACTGAGATTGGCTCATTCCTTTACCGTTATCACTTACACAAAAACGCAATGTAAAGTGATCGGCGGTGTTATTTGCTACCTCTACTGATATTCTTACTTTCCCCTTCGTTGTACCATTGGTGCTAGTAAATTTAATGGCATTACTACATAAGTTATATAGCACTTGGCGAACCCTGCCTGAGTCGCCCATAAGGTTATTAGGAATATCGGGTGCAATTGATAAATCGAGTTCTAAATGACGGTTTTTAGCAACCGACGATAATACCTTGGCTACTTCTTCTAGTGTATCTGCAATAGAAAACGGAACAGGATCTATGTTGAGCTTTCCAGCCTCAATTTTAGAAAAATCTAAAATATCATCTAAAATACTCAGTAGCGAAAATGCGGATTCACGAATAATAGTACTAAGGCGTTGCTGAGCACCATCAAGCTCTGTTTGGCGAAGTAAATCAATGGTGCCAATAACACCATTCATTGGTGTTCTTATTTCATGACTCATGGTGGCTAAAAAGGTGGTTTTAGTTTCACTCGCCTTTAACGCTTTTTGAGTTTGTTTTTCTAATTCAAATGTTCTGCTTTGTACTTCTGTTTCCAGACTGGTTTGTAGCCTTTTTAATTCTTTTTGTGCAGCTTGGTCGTCAGCTAGAACCATACTTACTTTTTTCAGCAATAAATTAATTTGTTGAGCAACGGTTTCTAACCCTCCATCAAGTTGCTCATCAAGCGTGCTTTGATAATTATCATTTTGTGTAATAGCCTTGAGTTCTTGAGTGAGAGAATCGGTATTTTTATGTAGTCGTTTTTTAATGTACTTATTAAACGCTATAGCGAATGCAAACAATGCGATCAGAGCAACAATAGCGGCAAGATATGCACTCATTGATAAATTTTGTGTCGATGATGAAATTAAAGGTTGTTTCTGCTCAATGATAAGCTCAGCAATTACTTGTCCCTCTGATGAGATTAAATGATGCAGAGTATTTTGCTCTTTAATGTATTTGCTAACAGCTAAAGGTGCAATCACTATACTATTATTGCTATAAACTAACTCGGCTTTATTATTTGCATTAAAACGATGCAGAGTATATTTAAAGTCATTATTGAGTAAGCTTGCAATATCAAGAAGTAATTTGGCTTTGTTTTGCCCGTATGTTGTTAGTGCTTCAACAATGGGCTGCTCAAGGCGTTCAGCAAGTTTTGTGAGTGCAATAGTAGAGGATTGGGGAAGTTCATTGTTCTCAGCATTGCTTTGTGAGTAAAGCGAATAGGCGACTATAAATAATGTGGAAATTATAAGGTTACTAACTAAAAATATAGGTAGTAGGCCCTTTATTGCTGAAGAGAACTTACTCTGCATGAGTTTTCCTATCGTGGTTTTATTAAAACGGTAAGCCTGTACCGAAAGCTATTGACTAATCGTAACACCTAAAAAAAATAATTCACTACGTTTTTTAAACTCTTTTGTTGAATAAATGCACGGTATGAACGAGATTTGTTGTTAGTTGTTTGAAAACCGTTCAAACAGTTGCAAAGGATAAAAAAAAAGTTGACTTGTAAGGGTAAAACTCGTTTAATACGCCGCACGCCCAGATAGCTCAGTCAGTAAAGCTATGTGGGAGTCGAATTATTAATCCGTTGTGATTACTAATAAGCACTGTTAAGTGCCTCGATAGCTCAGTTGGTAGAGCAGAGGATTGAAAATCCTCGTGTCCCTGGTTCGATTCCGGGTCGAGGCACCATTTATTAAAGTAATGGTGTTTAGATATTTATTTAAACATTTTTACGCGTGCCTTAGCACACAGTTTTGTGTGCCGACTTAGCTCAGCTGGTAGAGCAACTGACTTGTAATCAGTAGGTCAACCGTTCGACTCGGTTAGTCGGCACCATTTTATAAAAGTGAAATGCTTAGAGCAGTTCACTAGCACTGTTTAAGTGCCTCGATAGCTCAGTTGGTAGAGCAGAGGATTGAAAATCCTCGTGTCCCTGGTTCGATTCCGGGTCGAGGCACCATTTACAAAAAAGTTATCAATCTTTAAAATTGATAAAGTGCCTTAGCACACAGTTTTGTGTGCCGACTTAGCTCAGCTGGTAGAGCAACTGACTTGTAATCAGTAGGTCAACCGTTCGACTCGGTTAGTCGGCACCATTTATTTTAGTTAAGTGTTTTGATAACATTTAATTAGCACTGTTTAAGTGCCTCGATAGCTCAGTTGGTAGAGCAGAGGATTGAAAATCCTCGTGTCCCTGGTTCGATTCCGGGTCGAGGCACCATTTATATAAAGCCTTGCTCATGCAAGGCTTTTTGTTTTAGTGTGCCGACTTAGCTCAGCTGGTAGAGCAACTGACTTGTAATCAGTAGGTCAACCGTTCGACTCGGTTAGTCGGCACCATTTACAATGTAACTAGAAAAAGAAACTGTAATCAGTAGTCTGTTCAAGTTACCCGTCGACTCGGTTAGTCGGCACCATTTACAATGTAACTAGAAAAAGAAACTGTAATCAGTAGTCTGTTCAAGTTACCCGTCGACTCGGTTAGTCGCAAGAATGTATACAAAGCCTCGCATATGCGAGGCTTTTTTGTTTCTGTCCTAAGTTCGGCGCAGCATTAAACCGCGTTCCATATGCAAAATATATTTATAATTTTATTCCGCTTTAGTTGGTGTAATGCCAATAGCAAACTCTGCCGTATTTTCTATATCAACTTTTTAAGAGTTAAAATTAATTCTCTGATTAAAAGTTAGCTTGCTCATTTGTTTTTGATAGTTGTATTAACACTTAGCGCATTGAGTGAACTTACAATTTCACCGCAAGCTATGTAATGTTATGTAAAGTCAATTGAGCAAAGTTTGCTAAAGTGATTGAATAACATTCATAAATAGCATTGATCAGGTTTAAACATGATGTGGCAATATAAGCCATCTTTATTAGCAATAAGCATTATAGTGTTGAGCGGTTGTGCGAGTAACTTAAACCAATCGCAGCGCGAACAAACTCCAAATAATTTACCACAGCAGTGGCAACAACAAGCATCAAGTTCTGTATTAAAAGTGGATGATGAATGGTTAACTCAACTACACACGCCATTACTTAACAAATACGTAGAACAAGCGCTTAAAAACAACCAACAACTATTACAAACCAGCTATGATGTCGCTATTACTAAACAGCAACTAATAGTAACCGGATCAGCTCTTTGGCCTAGTTTAGATTTATCTTCGCGTACTAGCCGAAGCAAAAATAACCGGCCTGTTAGCTATAATAATGCCAGCTCGGTAAGCTTAAACTTAAATTACGAAGTTGACTTATGGGGTAAGCTGTCAGATTCAAAACGAGAAGCTAACCTTTCATATTTAGCGCAAAAAGCGCGTTTTGAACAAGCTAAACAGCAACTGGTTTCAGATGTTGTACAAGGCTGGTTTGATGTTGTGTCTGCGCAGCAGCTACTTGATTTATATAAGCGCCGTGAAGAAAATGCTAAGCAAAACCTCGATATAATTGAATCGGGTTACCGCCAAGGTATAAACGAAGCGCTTGATGTTTATTTAGCCCGCAATGAGCTCAATAACGAACGCTCACGCATTGCCACTCAAACAGCGAGTTTATCAAGTGCAGCGCGAGGGCTTGAGCGCTTACTAGGTGAGTACCCAAAAGGAGCTATTGCAGCAAGCACTGACTTACCGGTTGTTGATACCGAAATTCCAGTTGGTATTCCTTCAGAGCTCATTACCCGAAAGCCCGCATTACTTGCCAGTTGGTACGAGTTATTAGCTAGTGATGCGTCATTGGCTTACGCACATAAACAGCGCTTTCCGAGTTTAAATTTAACTGCAAGCTTAAGTGATAGTACAGATCGAGTGAGTGATTTGTTTTCTCCTTCAAGCCTCGCATGGTCTTTACTCGGAAGTATTTCGGCACCTATTTTTGAGGGAGGGCGTTTACAAGCCAATGAAGAAATAGCGCGTCTGAATACTCAAAAGCAAGAGCAACAATACTTGCAAACTCTGTACGATGCATTTGCTGATGTAGAAAATGCAATATCGCAGCAGCAGTCTTTAAAAGCGCAGTACACCAGCACCCTCGAAGCACAAAAAAATGCACTTGCGGCCGAGCAGTTATCGTTTGAGCAATATCAAAGTGGCTTAGTAACTTATACCACGGTACTTGATGCACAAGGTCGCTCATTCGATGCGCAAAGTTCATTAATACAAATTAAAAACCAATTAATCGCAAATAGAATTAACCTACATGTTGCCCTCGGTGGTGATTTTGAAAAACCGTCAAGCGACTTAAAGAGCAATAACGATGAACACTAAAACAGCTAAAATTATTATTCCAGCCGCGGTTGTTGTTACCGCTCTTTTAATTGTATTTTTTATTAAGAGTAATCCGCCAGAAGCGAGACGCTTTAGTTCAGCACCAAAAGCAGCAATTAGTGTATCTGTACTTGAGCTTGTGCCTCAAAGTTATCAAGTAATGATAGACAGCTACGGTACAGTAAAGCCTCGTACACAAAGCTTACTTGTTGCTCAAGCATCTGGGCAAATAATTGAAGTGAGCGATGAGTTTAGAGAAGGTGGCTTTTTTGAAAAAAGCGACGTGTTATTAAAGCTAGATAATAGAGATCATCAGGCAGAGGTTAAATCTGCACAAGCTAACTTGCTCACAGCAGAGCAAAGCTTATTAGAAGAAAAGGCCCGCGGGCAACAAGCACTGACTGATTGGAAGCGCCTTGGTGGTTCAAGCCAAGCTAGCAGCTTGGTATTACGTGAGCCGCAATTAGCAGCTGCGCAAGCACAAGTGCTATCGGCTCAAGCTGCTCTTGAAAAAGCAGAGCTTGATTTAGAGCGTACAAAGGTTACCGCACCTTATGCTGGGCGCATACTGAGTCGCAGTGTCGATTTAGGTCAAGTAGTGAGTAACAATACCCAACTTGCCACTATTTACGCTATTGATAGCGTAGAAATTCGCTTACCAATAAAAAATAAAGACCTTTCGTTTGTTAACCTGCCAGAGCAATACCGTGATGGTGCTAAAAACCAAGCGGGTTCGTTAGTTAAATTTAGTTCTGATTTAGTGGGTGAGCAAACATGGCAAGGCCAACTTGCACGCACTGAAGGCGCTATTGACCAAAACGCGCAGCAACTTTACGTGGTAGCAAAAATAGACGACCCATATAAATCAACCGCCAGTAATCAGTATCCAATTAAAATAGGGCAATACATTAAGGCGCAAATAGCGGGTAAAACAGTGCAAAATGCGTTGATCATTCCTAACAGCACAATTTATCAAGGTACTTATGTTTATGTGGTTGAAGGTGATGTATTAAAGCGTAAAGACGTTACTTTTGCATGGCAAAACGCCAATCAAGCAATGATCAAAACCGGTTTAAAAGCGAACGATAAATTAGTTGTCACGCCGCTAGGTCAAGTAAGCTCAGGCACTAAAGTGAGTATTTTAGGTGCACAGCCAAAAGAAAAAGTACCTAAAAATAAGCGCCCGACTCGTGAGCAGCTAGAGCAAAAAGCAAAAGAGCTTGGTATTAGTGTTGAAGAGTTAATAAAAAATCGTCGCGCGGCCAAGCAAGGAGATAAAGCATGATTGCTTGGTTTACCAAAAACCATGTTGCTGCCAACTTATTGTTAGTAACTTTGTTGTTGTCGGGACTATTTAGTTTATCGAGTAAAATACCACTTGAAGTATTTCCGTCCTTTGAAACCGATATGATAAGCGTAGGTGTTAGCTTGCGTGGTGCAACCCCTGAAGATGTAGAGCAGGGCGTAACTATTCGTATTGAAGAAGCGGTGCAAGACTTAGAGGGAATTAAACAAATATTTAGCCGCTCGTCAGAGGGCTCAGGCTCTGTAACTATTGAGGTTGAAAGCGGTTACGATCCTCGTGAGTTATTAGCTGATATTAAAAGTCGAGTCGATGCGATTAATACGTTTCCTGGCGATGCAGAAAAACCGATTGTTGCGCTGGCTGAGCGCAAAAGAGAAGTAATAGCTGTTACCGTATCAAGCGATTATGGCGAAAAAGAAACGCGTGAATATGCCGAAAAAGTGCGAGATCAAATACTGCGTTTGCCTAACGTAACGCAGGTAGAGCTAAGTGGTGTACGAGACTACGAGTTAGCCATTGAAGTTAGCCAAGATACACTTCGCCAATATAGCCTAAGCCTTGCGCAAATATCGAGTGCTATTGCTAATTCAAGTTCTGATATTTCTGCCGGTAACTTAAAAACAGAAGGTGGCGATGTACTAATTAGCTCAAAAGGGCAGGCTTATCGTAAAGATGAATTTGCCAGCATAGTAGTAAAAAACCAAGCCGACGGAACGATTATCCGCTTAGGTGATATTGCTACAATTAAAGACGATTTTGAAGAAACGCCAGTACGCACCCGTTTTAATGGTAAGCAAGCGGCGTTTATAGACGTTTACCGAATTGGCCCGCAAAGCGCGATAACCGTGGCAGACGATGTTAAAAACTACATTGAAGAACAGCAAGCCACGCTACCACAAGGTTTTAAACTAAGTTATTGGGACGACGATTCAGAGCTAGTTAAAAGCCGTATCGCCACCTTAACCAGTAATGCTTTACAAGGTGGTATTTTAGTACTGGCACTGCTCACGCTATTTTTGCGCCCAGCAATTGCATTTTGGGTGTTTATTGGTATTCCTGTATCGTTTATGGGCGCGTTTATCGCGATGCCAATTTTTGGTGTAACGCTAAATATAATGAGCTTATTCGGCTTTATTTTAGTACTTGGTATTGTAGTAGATGACGCCATAGTAACCGGCG
This sequence comes from Pseudoalteromonas sp. 3J6, assembly GCF_903995135.1. Lineage (GTDB taxonomy): Bacteria > Pseudomonadota > Gammaproteobacteria > Enterobacterales > Alteromonadaceae > Pseudoalteromonas. The sequence goes on from NZ_LR877185.1 coordinate 90,647, forward strand.
AGAACGTGTATACCCATTTAAAAACGGCAAAATCCGGTGAGCAGGCTGCTATATTGGGTACTCAAGAAGTTGCGACTCCGGTTACCTTTGGTGTACTGACTACCGTTGCTGCCTTTTTACCTTTAGCATTTATTGAAGGGGCGCGCGGCGCCTTATTTGCACAAATTCCGGTAGTCGTTATTCCAGTTTTATTGTTTTCGCTAATTGAATCTAAATTTGTGTTACCAGCACATTTAAAATACATAAAACTACGCCATCAAAAAGGTGAACCATCTAAGCTTGAAGCGATTCAACAACGCTTTGCAGATGGCTTTGAAAGTGCAATTTTAAAATATTACCAACCTATATTAAACACTGCTTTACGCCATAAACTAGCAACGGTTAGTTTATTTGTGGGGGTATTTTTTATTATTTTAACCATGATCACCAGTGGTTGGACTAAGTTTATCTTTTTCCCACGAATTCCTAGCGAAACTGTACGAGTCAATCTAACACTGCCAACAGGTACACCGTTTGAAGTAACCAATAAATACGTGATTGATATGTCCGAAAAAGCGCAGCAATTACAAGACAAATATCGCGATCCTAATACAGGCGAAAGCGTTATTTTAAATATATTAGCCACTACAGGCGGACGCGGTGGTGCGTCTAACTCCGGAGCGGTACGCTTTGAGATAACACCTGCTGAGCAGCGTGAATCAGACATAGGCTCACGCGAGCTTGCAAGTGAATGGCGCGATTTAATTGGTGTTATTCCTGGCGCTGAAAGCCTAACATTTAGAGCTGAAATTGGCCGAAGTTCAGACCCAATAGACGTTCAACTAAGTGGTACTTCACTAACAATATTGCAAGATGTGGCTGATAATATTAAAAATCGTTTAGCAACGTACCCAACGGTGTTTGATATTGCCGACAGTATGTCTGACGGTAAAGAAGAGTTGCGTATAGAGCTTACGCAACAAGGTTTGGCGCTTGGTTTAAATCGTGTAAATGTAGCAGGGCAAGTGCGAAATTCGTTTTTTGGCTCGCAGGTTCAGCGTATTCAACGCGGACGAGACGACGTGCGTGTAATGGTACGTTTACCTATTGATGAGCGCCGCTCTGTAGCTGATTTACAAAACATACTAATAAATACTCCCGATGGCGGTTCTGTACCATTGTCGCATGTGGCAACGCTTGCGGCAGGGCAAAGCCCATCAACCATAAACCGTATTGATCGTTATCGCACACTAAACGTGACGGCTGATATTGAAAAAAACAACACCAACATGACGGTGCTTCAAGCCGACCTAGCACAATATTTAGACGAGTTAATGCAGCAATACCCAGGTGTTGATTACAAACTCGAAGGTGAAGCCAAAGAGCAAAGAGAGTCGTTTGGCTCATTGGCTTGGGCGTTAGTGTTTGTGTTTTTTATAATTTATGCGTTATTGGCCATTCCGTTTAAGTCATACATGCAACCAATTATTGTTATGAGTGTTATTCCATTTGGCATGATTGGCGCAGTAGTAGGGCACTGGATAATGGGTATGGATTTAACCATTATGAGCCTACTAGGTATGCTTGCGTTAATAGGGGTTGTAGTGAACGATTCGCTTGTATTAGTCGATTTCATTAATAAAAAACGCAGCGAAGGTGGCGATTTAATAGAGGCAGTTAAACTTGCTGGCGCATCGCGCTTTCGCCCGGTTATGCTCACCAGTTTAACCACTTTTATAGGTTTAATGCCGCTGCTGTTTGAAAAGGCGACTCAGGCGCAGTTTTTAATACCTATGGCAGTAAGCTTAGGATTTGGGATTATATTTGCGACTTTTATAACCTTATTACTTGTTCCCGTTAACTATATGCTGATGGAGCGCTTTCAAGGTTGGTTTAAGTAGTGTTAGGCATTAAAAAGACAAAGGGATAGGTGTTAGAAATAAGTTTAATATCGGGCTGTGGAAACGCAGTTCGATATATTTAAAGACGAAAGATAGGGAATATTTAGTTATAAAGAAATGCTTGAGAACCTAAGCTATAAAGGAAGGTGTTCCCCGAGAATGCGGTGCCCGGTGTCAGTCCTGAAACCTTGAGGTTTCAGGGCGGAAATCTGCGGTTTACCGTAGGCTTCTCGGTACATGCCGAGCTTGCACAATAGTAAACGAACAAAAATCCTGGTATAAAATTTATCGGCTCAGGGACTTAACCAAGCTCCTGCACCCCAGGGAACAAATTTAGTATATAAGACATATTCCAATCCTTAAACCCCAATCGTAAAAAATTAAACTGTTCGCTCAGTTTTCCTCCAAATTTAGGGTCTGTTGATCTTTGCGGATTAAAATTTGTTCAAACTAGGGGTGGTTTAATCGCGGCGCGAGGTTTGTAACCTAGTGGGCTAAGTAAAAACCGAGCAACAAAGAGTAAATCGCCCCTAGGCAGAACCCTTCGGGCAGCGCCTGTTTGGCATTGATGCTGCGTTATCGCCT
>NZ_LR877185.1:93211-199646 GCF_903995135.1 Pseudoalteromonas sp. 3J6
TTGTGTTTTGTTTTTTTTTTTCAAGCAGAAGACGGCATACGAGATCTAGTACGGTCTCGTGGGCTCGGAGATGTGTATAAGAGACAAATTTTAAACTTTTTAATAAATCTAAACTCAAGTTTTACTCGACTTACTAATTGACTTGCTTGCCTCGCTAAGCGTTGCCTGCTCTGCCGTCTCAGTGGGGTCGCATTATAGGGCGAATCAATTTTAACGCAAGTGTTTTTAAACGCTTTTTTGCATTTAATTTTTACCCCAAAGATACCCTACCCAGACACACAAGATACCCACAAAATCCTGTGGATAACCTTGCTTTTACCCAGCTATCCTAACGCAAAAACAAAAAAGCACCTTAACATAGATGCTTTTTATAGAGAGTTTTTCTTAATCGTTAATACAAAATGCTATAAAGCTTGCGACGATATTTAGCAGCTAGCGCATCGCCATCTGGTAAAGACGCAATAACAGCCAAGAAGTTTGGCTTAGCATCATCAAAATTCAGATCTTTTTTAAGAATAGTAAAGAGTGCATCTAATGCTTCTTCTTTCCTTCCAGCTTCATTGAGTAGGTTACTTAGTTCCATTTGTAATTCAAGCTCATTGGGATGCTTGGCTACTCTTTCTTGCAATGCTTTTATTTCAGGTGAATCGGTTGCCTCTAGCGCAGCCTCGCATTTAGCTTTAATGTTATTAAAGTATGCATCTTGATCTTGTGCTTCTATTGTCTCTATTAATGCAGCGGCTTCATCTAGTTTGTGAATCTGTATACATATATCTGCAAGCACTAATTTAATTCTCGCATTACTACTATCTAATTCATACGCTTGCTTAGCATAATTAAACGCGGCATTTAAATCACTATTAACCAGTGCTTGCTTGGCTTGCTCTAATAATAGGTCTTGTTGCGCAGGTAAGTGTTTAGATAGGGCATCACGTACTTGGCTTTCTGTTTGTGCACCCGCTAATACATCAACTGGAGCTGAGTCTTTTAATAACACTAAAGTAGGCAAGGTTTGTAAACCTACTTGCTGGGCAAGTTGAGAGGCTAAAGCTTGCTCTGCATCACAATCTAAGTTTGCAACAACTATATAATTACTATATTCAGCGGCTAGCTTATCTAAAATAGCTGCCTGGCTAATGCACTCAGGGCTTTGTGGCGAAAAAAAGTTAAGTAGTACTAACTTTTGTTGTGATGTTTCACCTAATACTTGCTGAAGGTTTTGTGCGTTAAGACTAACTATATTGCTCATTGAATTATTGCCATGTTCATCTATTTAGGTTTTTATATGGTGATGAAGATAATAATTACAAGACATGTGTCTAAATCATTTAAGACACACATACTATATAAATGAGGGAAATATGAAATTAGCCTATGCGAGTGTACTGTGTTTACTAGTTAGCTCACTATTAAGTGCACAAACACTTAAGCTGGATCTCGATAAAAGTATGCCAGCAATAGAAAAGCTTTATCTAGATTTACACCAGTCACCTGAACTGTCTTATCATGAGCAGCAAACAGGTAAAAAAATGGCTACGCAACTTCAAAAGCTAGGGTTTGATGTAACCAATAGCGTTGGCGGTTATGGCATCGTAGGTATATATAGAAATGGTCAAGGCCCTACCGTTATGATTCGAACTGATACTGATGCTTTACCGATAACAGAACAAACTGGAAAAGTATACGCATCAACTGTTACCACAATAAATAAACAAGGTAGCAAAGTCGGTGTTATGCATGGTTGTGGTCATGATATTCATATGAGTTCATTTATAGGCACCGCGCAACAACTAATTAAAAATAAACAGTCGTGGCAAGGTACTTTAATGATGGTTGCGCAACCGGCTGAAGAAGTTGGGGGTGGTGCAAAAGCAATGCTAAGTGAAGAGTTATTTAGTAAATACGCAAAACCTGATCATATTATTGCTTTACATGTTAGTGCCAGTGTACCTGCAGGAAAAGTTGCTCTGAAAAATGAGTACACTATGGCGAGCGTCGACTCAGTTGATATTTCAATAAAAGGTAAAGGAGGCCATGGAGCCTATCCACATACGACTGTTGACCCTGTTATTATTGCTGCTCGCACCATTTTAGCATTACAAACAATTACGAGTCGGGAGTTATCTCCTCTTGAACCATCAGTGATCACTGTTGGATCTATCCATGGCGGCTCAAAACACAATGTAATTTCTGATGAAGTAAAGCTACAACTTACTCTGCGTAGCTATAACCCAGAAGTTAGAAACGCGCAAATTGCTGCGATTAAACGTATTACTGCAGGTATTGCACAAAGTGCAGGTCTAGAAAAAGCGCTCTACCCAGAAGTTTATGTTCATGAAAGTGAATCGATTCCATCTACTTACAATAATCCGGAGCAAACAAATATAGTTAGGAGTGCCATTGCTGATGCAATTGGTGTAAAAAATGTACTTGAAACTAAAGCTGTTATGGCTGGTGAAGACTTTGGACTATATGGTAGAACAGATGAAAACATCCCCATTACTTTATTTTGGTTAGGCGGAGTTAACCAACAGCAATATACAAATGCAATGAAAAATAATGAAACACTCCCTTCATTACATTCAAGTAAATTTGCTCCCGATTATAAAGTAGCGCTTCCAACAGGAATAACTGCAATGAGCAATGCCGCTGTAGCATTATTCAATCAATAATCTTCAAGGTTATTTTTAAGCCCTGAGTTTAATTTACCGCAGGGCTTTTTTTGTAACTCGACTTTTTATACGGCGCTTTCTTTGTACGTTTAGCAAAACGCTTCTTAGGCGATATTTTTGGCAAATGTGCAAATACATTACTATCGCAGTTAGTTGCTTGGCTTACAAAATTAGTTAAATCAGCCAGCAAAGGCTGTATAAATTGCTGATAACTCATTGCTTGCTGAGCGATATCTCCTAAACTCGCCTCCCATTTTGCAGTTAAATCGGGGCTTGATAACCCCTCAGGTAATACACTAATTAGTGCCAGACCTGTTTCAGTTGCTTTAATTGCTTTTCCTTCACGTTTTAAAAATCGACGTTTAAATAATAGTTCAATGATACCTGCGCGAGTGGCTTCAGTACCAAGGCCATCTGTCTCTTTTAATATTTTTTTGATTTGCGAGTCTTTTACATAACGGCTAATTCCCGTCATAGCAGCAAGTAAGGTTGCATCGGTAAAATGAGCAGGAGGAGTTGTATGCTTTTGCACCACCTCACCTTTAGTACAGGTAAGTACCATGCCTTTTTCCAAATAAGGCAACGTTGCTTCTTCTTTAAGTTCTGACTTACCCATAAGCAATTTAAAACCCAAGTCTACATCTTGTTTTGCATTAGCTTTGAATAAACCACCCGCTATAGTTACCTCTACCTTGGTTTCGTTATAAATGTAATCGGGATAAAACTGAATTAAATAGTGTCGACTTATTAACTGATAAATTTTTTCTTCATCACTGGCTAAACTCACAGTTTTTAACTGTTTAGCTGTTGGTACAATCGCGTGGTGAGCTGCTACTTTTGAATCGTTAAAACATTTACTTCGTTTTTTTGCATCTGCTCCATTAACAAATTCTGCTTTTTGGCCTCCATTTACTGCAATCGCTTTTAGTATCGCAGCTGCATCTTGGTGATGATCTTTTGGTAAATAACGATTATCTGAGCGTGGGTAAGTAATTAACTTATGACGTTCATATAAAACCTGGCAAGTATCGAGCACTTTTTGCGCTGGCATCCCGAACGCTTTAGCGGCATCTATTTGTAAAGCAGACAAATTATAGGGAAGCGGCGCGGTTTGTTTTTTTTGCTTTTGCTCAAGAGCAGTTACGCTTGCTGGTTGATTAGCGATACGTGAAGTTACATTTTCAGCTAAAGCTTTGTGAAGCACTCTGCCCTCTTCATCTTGATAAGGTTCACACGCTTTACTTGGTATCCATTTGGCAGTAAATGATTGCTCCTTAGGTGTATCAAGGTGAGCAAGTACTTCATAAAATGGTTTTGATACAAAATTTGCTATCTCGTTATCGCGATTAACTACTAGGCCCAAAATGGGTGTTTGCACTCGTCCAACCGACAATACATTACCAAATCCCGCTTTTTGCCCCGCTAATGTGTATGCACGCGTCAAGTTCATGCCAAACAACCAATCAGCACGAGACCGCGCAAGAGCAGAAACACTCAAAGGAATAAAGTCACGGTTAGCACGCATACTATTTAGTGACTTTTTAACTGCCGTTAAGTTTAAGTCACTGATCAGTAAGCGCTGAATATTTTGCTTTTTTGCTTGGCTGATTTTTGCTTGTTCTATTACTTCATCAACTAATAACTGGCCTTCACGGTCAGGATCGCCAGCATGTACAAGTGTTGTTGCTTGTTTGATTAGCTTTTTTAAAATAGTGAGTTGTTTACGAGTTTTAGGCTTTGCTTTAAGTTGCCAATGCTCAGGCACAATAGGTAAATGTTCAAATCGCCACTTTTTAAAACGCTCATCATAGTCATCGGGTTCTGCTTGCTCGAGCAAATGACCTATGCACCAAGATACGCAATCACCATTCGCCACTTCAATATAGCCATCATGCTTTTTATGCGGTTTAGGAAGTGCGTCTGCAATAGCACGACCCAAAGAGGGTTTTTCAGCAATATAAAGTTTCATAACCAAGCTCTAGCACTGTTCATATAAACAGTAGTCTAGCATATCATTTTAAAACGAGGGGTATTTTTGTAGTTATTAACTTAAAGCTTTATTTCGCTTATTAGCAAAAATATATAAAAGGGGCAGGTAACATACTATAACTGTGCCAACATTAATTAATGGCAGCAAAGTTTTATACATATAAGTGCTGTACGATAAATCCCAAAGGTGACGGTCAACTAGACGAAACAACTGCAGGATGGGTGCACCGATAACCACAAGCTGGCCCAATACGCATTGCCACAAATGCAGTTTATCTTTCAGACCCCAATAAGCAACTAGTGCCATCCAAGATAAATCGTTTAATGCCCAAACTAGATAACGGTATATGTAAGTGCCGTCATCAAACTCTTTGAGCGGTGAATGAATTAAAGCACCAAAAAGAAAAAAAGCGGCTGTTAATAAAGTAAATCTTAAAGCACAAAAATCTTTTCGTAAATAAAAAACAAAAATAGCTGGGCTCAAAATAAGCACCCAGCTACTATTTAAAACTTCTAAGACTTTATCAAACCAATCAGGCATGATTACTTAGTAAAATTCGTTTTTTTATCATCGTCATCGCCAGTACCGTTGCCAGGCATACTACAATACTTATCCAACATATTCACTCCAGTTTAATTACATCTGTTAACAAAGGTGTATTCTATGCTAAAAAAAAAACAAAACCAATAAATTCTATCTAATATCAATAGGATCTGATTCTTTCGCCTTGCCTTGTAAGATTGATATTTCCACCCGGCGATTACGTCTTCGATCTTCTCGGGAGTCGTTCGGCACTAAAGGTCTGGTTTCTGCACGCCCCACGACCATCATGCGGGTCTTATCAAAACCAGCAACTTTTTGCAGCTCACTTGCGACCGCAACAGCCCGTTTCGAGGACAAATCCCAGTTATTAATATAAAGCTCATTAGAGACTTGAAAGTCATCAGTATGACCGGAGACGGTGATCTCCCCGGGAACATCTTTTAGTAACCGGCCAATATCTTGAATGATAGGTTTAAACTGGGGTTGTAAAAACGCACTACCCGATGGGAACGAACCATTTTCTCTTATACGAATGATGATTTGCTGCCCTAATGACTCAAGCTCAATAGCCCCATCAATAATTTGCTTTTCGAGTTGTTGTGCAATTTTTTTAACTAAATCATTTATTTGTTCTTGATCGGCAGCAGAAACAGCAGGCGCTGAAGCAACTTCTTCTGAGGTGCTGCTAGACTCACCGCCTCGTTTTTCGCCTCGTTGTTCTTGCCGTCCGCCAGCTGAGCTTTCATCGCCCGCCTGAAACTCTAGCATTTGCTGAGTCATTTCAACTGTTTGCTGCTGAATAGTTTCAATGGGGGTCGGCTCAGGCTTACCTGGAGTAAACTCCATCGCAATAACTGAGGTGCCTTTTGGAATATCTTTAACTTCTATTTTATTTTGTACACCAAAAGCAAACTTCATAGAGCCTGCAATTTGCTTAAATTTAAGCACATCCATTTCAGAAAACGCGAGTAAGAGTACAAAAAAGCACATTAATAGCGACATTAAATCGGCAAATGTCCCCATCCATGCAGGTAACCCTGGGGGTGGGCATTTACACTCTTCATCAGACATAACTATTCCTCAGTGTTTACCGCGCGTTTAGACTCAGCCAAATAATTTTTCAAGATCCCCTCAATTACTTTAGGGTTTTGGCCATCTTGAATGCCTAATACTGCATCCAAAATAAGTCGCTGGTTCATTGCTTCTTCGTCTTTACGCAATTCAAGTTTTACCTGAATAGGAATGGCGACAACATTCGCCAAAAATGCCCCATACAACGTTGTTAACAAGGCTACAGCCATTGCTGGGCCGATTGCTTTTGGGTCATCCATATTTGATAACATAGCCACCAAACCGATTAATGTACCAATCATCCCCATTGCAGGAGCAATATCACCTAACGATTTAAATAAGCTTGCGCCCATTTCATGGCGAGTTGTAGTAAGGGAAATATCTTTTTGTAATGTTGCGCGCACTACATCTGCATCATGCCCATCTACGAGCATATCAACACCTTTACGCATAAATGGATTTGGAATTTCAGCCTCTTCCAATGCTAAAAACCCGCCTTTTCGGGCAGAATCGGCTAGCTCAACCGCCTTTTCAATTAACGCTTCAGGGGGTTCAATTTTAAACATAAACGCTTTAGCACAAACCTTACCAATGCCTAAAAACTGCGACATAGTAAAATTGGATAAAACGATAAAAAGGGAGCCACCAAATACAATAACCACGGAAGGGGTATTGTAAAACATACCGACTTCACCGCTACTACTCATAAACATGGACATGACAATTAAGCCAATTGCGCCAAGGATCCCAATAATGGTTGCTAAATCCACATTCCCTCCAAAGGTTTTATATTTTTTCTTCGCAAGCGTTGTTATTAAATGTATATCGGCAAGATACTGAAATACTTAAGTGATTTTTATGATAAACGATAAAATTACGATTAGTCCTATTTTAGATCAACATAGGGAATCAATCTAACTAATCAGAATTTATAATTTAAAAAATAACGCTGAAGCGCAGTAAAACCCAATTAACAGCATTTATCTATCAAAAAAACATAACATTCTTTGACCTAGTTTAGCATTCCCCCTAAAATTGGCGTCTAAATTTATTATGTAAGTTGAAAATAAAGATGGCGACTAAAAAACCTGAAAATTTAAGTTTCGAACAAGCACTAGAAGAATTAACAACAATTGTCAGTGAAATGGAACAAGGTGATTTATCGCTTGAACAGTCTTTAAAGCAATTTGAGCGCGGCATTGCATTAGCCAGTGCGTCTTCCGGTAAACTTCAACAAGCCGAGCAAAAGGTGTCGATATTAATGGGTAATGACGAAAAAGCACCGCTTACTCAATTTAATAACGATATGGAATAATTGTGAGCATAAAAGAACAAATAAAGCTTGCTCAAGATGATGTAGCCAATACTCTCAATCTTTATTTCGAACAACCTCTTGAAAGCGACAACACCATAAAAGAAGCCACCCATTATAGTTTAATGAATGGCGGGAAAAGATTGCGGCCCTTTTTAGTTTATACCACAGGTAAAATGTTAGGTGCTGACAAGCGTGATTTAGATGTACTTGCAGCAGCGATAGAATGCATTCACAGTTATTCATTAGTGCATGACGATTTGCCCGCTATGGATGACGATGATTTACGTCGTGGCCGTCCTACATGTCATATTGTCTATGGTGAAGCACAAGCTATTTTAGCAGGTGACGCACTGCAAACCTTAGCATTTGAGCTTATTGCTAAGCACACATTTAAATGCTCAACAGAAGCTCAGTTAAAAATGATTGCAGAATTAGCCCATGCTTCAGGCTTGCAAGGAATGGTTGCCGGACAAGGCCGCGATATTGCAGCAACAGATAAAGTTATTACGGTTGATGAATTAGAACGTATTCATAAACTTAAAACCGGCGCATTAATAAATTGTGCGATTACTTTGGGCGCACTTTGCGCTCCTAATATTAGCCAACATACTTTAGATAACTTATCTACTTTTGGGTATGCTATTGGGCTGGCCTTTCAGGTTCATGACGACATTTTAGATGTTGAGGGCGACACACTGACTTTAGGTAAGCCTCAAGGGTCAGATATTGCTGCTAATAAAGCGACATACCCCGCTTTATTAGGTATGCTAGGTGCTAAGCAAAAAGCACTAAATTTGATACAGCAAGCCCATGAGGCGTTAGCCAATATTGACGCAGACACGACCGACTTAGCGGCATTGGCAAACTATTTAATTGAACGTGACCATTAAACATGGCTAAAACGTATTAACTCTTAGAACAAAATTATTACTGAATATTAGTTTACCTCTTAAATCTAACTTTTGAGGAAAGTTAATATTAGCGAAGGATATATAAAAAACCATGACACTTGATAGCAGCAAGTATCCATTACTTAATTTGGTGAACGAACCAGTCCACTTGCGAGACTTAGCACAAGATAAGCTTTCTGCATTTAGCCATGAATTGCGTGATTACTTACTCAATTCAGTATCGCAAAGTAGCGGCCATTTAGCGTCTGGTTTAGGAACCGTAGAACTTACCGTTGCATTACATTATGTGTACAACACTCCCGACGACCGTTTAGTTTGGGATGTAGGTCATCAAGCCTACCCACATAAAATACTAACGGGACGTCGTGACCAAATGCACACCATTCGTCAAAAAGATGGATTGCACCCATTTCCATTTAGAGACGAAAGTGAATACGATACGTTTAGTGTTGGCCATTCAAGTACCTCTATTTCAGCGGCGCTGGGTATGTCTATTGCTGCGCAAAAAGAAGGCAGAGGTCGTAAAACAGTGGCGGTGATAGGCGATGGCGCAATTACCGCAGGTATGGCCTTTGAAGCGATGAATCACTTAGGTGATGTTAAATCAGATATGTTGATTATTTTGAACGATAACGAAATGTCGATTTCTGAAAACGTCGGCGCGTTAACCAATCATTTTGCGCGTATTTTATCAGGTAGCTTTTATACCAACATCCGCGAAGGCAGTAAAAAGCTTCTTTCTGGTGTACCGCCGGTAAAAGAACTTGCCAGCCGTATGGAAGAACACATCAAAGGGATGATGATCCCGGGTACTTTTTTTGAAGAATTAGGCCTAAACTATATTGGTCCAATTGATGGTCATGATGTGAATATGCTGGTTGATACGCTGCGTAACATGCGTAACTTAAAAGGCCCACAACTTTTACATATAAAAACCCAAAAAGGCAAAGGTTACAAGCCCGCAGAAGCCGATCCGATTGGTTATCATGGCGTACCAAAATTTGATCCTGCGACTTCAAGTTTACCGAAATCTAAACCAAGTGCAGCGACTTTCTCAAATGTATTTGGTGATTGGCTTTGCGATATGGCAGAGCAAGACAACAAGTTAATGGCAATTACTCCTGCGATGCGTGAAGGTTCGGGAATGGTGCGCTTTTCTAAAGAACACCCAGAACAATATTTTGATGTGGCAATTGCTGAGCAACACGCTGTAACCCTTGCTGCAGGTTTTGCTTGTGAAGGGTTAAAACCCGTTGTTGCTATCTACTCTAGCTTTTTACAACGTGCGTATGATCAACTAATTCACGACGTTGCATTGCAAAACCTACCGGTATTATTTGCTATTGACCGCGCAGGTATTGTCGGAGCTGATGGTGAAACTCACCAAGGCGCCTATGACCTAAGCTTTATGCGCTGTATTCCTAACATGGTTATTATGGCACCTAGCGATACTAACGAATGCCGTCAAATGCTATACACTGGCTATCAAGCCAATTGCCCAGTAGCTGTGCGTTACCCGCGTGGCAGTGCGGGCACAGCAGAGGTTCAAAGCGCTATGCAACAGCTCGAAATTGGTAAAGCTAACGTAATTAAACAAGGTGCTAAAGTAGCTATATTGTCATTCGGTACCTTGCTTGAAAACGCCCAATTAGCCACTGATGAGCTCAATGCCACTTTAGTTAATATGCGATTTATTAAACCACTTGATACTGGTTTAATTGATGAACTTGTCGCTAACCACGATATCATTGTAACACTTGAAGATAATGCAATTTCTGGTGGTGCAGGTTCGGCAGTTAATGAGTATTTAGCTACTCAAAAAGCGGCTGTAAAAATACTTAACTTAGGTATACCGGATGAATTTATTAAACACGGTACTCAACAGCAAATGCACGATGAAATGGGGTTAGGTGAGCAAGGTATATTAACCTCAATCAAAGCATTTATGAGCTAATACTTATAGTGTTTAATAAAAAAGGAGCCATTGGCTCCTTTTTTATTGCTAACTTTAACATCTAGCGCATCCACACTTTAATGTCGGCTAAGCCATTACTTTGCAATAGGCCAATCTGCTGTTCAACATTCGGGTTTTGCTCAAACTCAAATGCATCTAATTGCTCATCAAAGGTAATGTTAGCAACGCCATCGCCGCCGCGTTTTTTAACTTGATGCAATGCGATATCAGCTAAATTAATCGATGTTTCCCAGCTAATAACTTGACCACCTAGCAGAGGTAGCGGATAGAAAGACCAACCCACTGACGCTGTTATATTGGTTGTCTCACCGTTAGGAAGTTGGAAGGTATAATCGGCAATAGCTTGGCATAATTCAGATACATAGCTGTCGATTAAATTACACTTAAAATCGCGTAATAACAGTAAAAACTCATCACCACTCCACCGAGCAACATAATCAGAGCCTTGAGTACGCGAGTTAAGTAATGCCGCTACTTGTTGTAAACAGCTATCTCCAGCAATAGGACCATAAGCATCGTTAATGCGACTAAAGTTATCTAAATTAATAATTAATAACACCAAAGATTTACCCTGAGCCTGCAATGACTGCGAGTTACGTTGAAAATGCTCAATATCTTTTGGTAATTGATCAAACAAGAAACGACGACTTCTCAGCCCTGTTAGCTCATCAGAGTGACTAACAAGTTTAAGCTGAGAGTTTACTTGGTTTAATTTATCATTTGCTTGGCGAAGCTCTAAGGTTCGCTCAGTAATAAGCCCTTCGAGTACTTGTTGCTTGCGTCGCTCTTGAACTTTAAAGACCCAAAACACTAAATAAAAGAGCAACACAAAACCACTGGTGATCAGTAACCTAAAGTAGATAGTTTCACCAAATCGCTCTGGAACAATAAACGCATATTCTGCTGATTGCGCTTTACCCCAATCCTCACCTTGGCGTTTAGTTTCTAATTCGAATAAAAACATACCGGCGGGTAAATTTGTATAAATTGCTTCTCTGCGGGTATTTGCATAGCGCCAATCGTTATCAAGTCCATTGAGTTTATATCTAAACTCAATACTTGCCGGAGCGTAATAATCAATCGCGGTATAGGTAAGTGTCACATCACGCTCATCAGTCTCAAGAACCGGTTTTTTACCTAAAGCAGCTGCTGCGAGCTTTCGTGATGGCGTGGTTAAGGTTTCTATAGTTGGTTTAAGCGAACGTAATCCAAATAACTCTACGTCTTTAGGGATTTCTACAACGCCTTGCAAACTGGGATACCAAATAGAGTTATCCGTATCAACTACGGCATCATGGCCTAAACCATTACAGCATTGGCTGGCTTTACCATCGAGCTGACGGTCAAATGAAGAGATCACTTCTTCTACTTTTAGGCTTTCGATGTTGGCTTTAAATTGCTCAACAGGCATACGGTAAACCCCTTTCATGGTGCTTACCCAAATTCGCTTTGAGGTGTCATCGTATTCTAAGCTGAATATAGAACCATATGGCAGTCCATTGGCGGCGTCTAGTTGCTGCCATTGCCCTTGTCCACTGCGATAAAACAAACCATCATTCAACGAACCAATTAAAATACCTACGCCTTTAATGTGTAAAATGCTAGTAACATAAGCGCTTTCCAAAGTGGTTTGGTCACCTATTTTTTCTATCCCGCGTTCAGTAAAGTAATACGCGCCTTTACTGGTACCAATCACGCCAAAATTTGGTTTATCTAGAACATAAGTAACAAACTTACTACCTAAGAACGCATTGTACGCAAAAGGGTTTAAGCCATTATAATTTAGACGATATAATCCTCGTCCGGTGCCTACCCAAAAGCCGCCTTTAGTTGAAGTGCTAATTGCAAAAACAGGGTTATCGCTCAAAGCACGAGCAGGGAAACTATATAAGGTATTCGACTCATAGAAAAACAAGCCTCTGCCAGTAGCAACATAAAGGCGATCGCCATCAAATTGCAGGTCATGTACCGAGGCATTTCCATACTTGGCACTATTGATAACATTGATAAAGGTTTTATCGGCATCAAAATAACCAATGCCACTTTTATTGGCAATCCATAATTTACCATCAGGTGATTTACTAATCGCCATCACCGCTTCGGTCATTTTAGAAATGGCCGAATGGCGCTCTATTCGCCCTTCGTGAGCAAGCCATAACCCTTCACTAAAACTCGCTAGCCATATGTTATTTTCATCATCTCTAAATATATCGGCAAACCAAATGCTCTGATCTAATTGGCTGGGTTCAACCCACTGCCAATCATTAGATTTAGCTCTAAATAATAAACGTCCATAGGTTGATATCCACAAGCCGCCATTACCATCGCTCATAAACTTATACACAGCTGAGTTATTAGCATTGGGCAGTGGAAACGGACGTAGCTCGTCATCTAAATCTAAAAAGTAAGCCCCTAACTCAGAAGCTAGGTACAAATTACCATTTAAAAACGATAGATCGTGAACAATGGTTTGCGCTAAACGATCGGGTAAAGCCACTTTAGCGGTTAGTTCTAAGCGTAATTTAGAAAAGTCAGACGAGCTTTGCGTTAAACGTAATAAATTACGGTCGTTAACCAGCCAAATTCCCTCAGGTGAGAGCGCCATTTTACTGACCGATCCCACAATTTGGGTGATAGCTGTGGCGTTTACAATAGGACTAGGATTATTTAGTTGGTCGCGCAGTTCTATTTGGCCTCTGTCTATATAATAGAGCCCATTAGCTGCTATCCAGATACTGCCTTGAGAATCTTCAAGAATATCTCTTACAGGGCCTTTAATATTAAACTCTTGTGCGGTTAGCTTTTCAGGATCGATAACCACAAGGCCATTTTTAGTGCCTACCCACAATAATCCTTCGCCATCGATCAATAATTTATTAATACCATTGCTGGGTAAAAATAAACTATTTTGGGTATTATAATTAGTGAAGGTATTGCCATCAAAACGGCTTAATCCAAATTGAGTGCCAAGCCACATATAGCCTTGGTTATCTTGTACTACACTTTTTAGGGATTGTGAGGGTAAGCCGTCTTTGATATTCCATTGTTTAACTACGTAATCAGTAATTGAAGCCGTACTTGGCATGGCACATAGCATAAGTACACAAACCAATAAAAATCGCATCATAGTGCTGCCACCTAGTTAAACAAATAATAAATTAAAAGGGTAGTAAACCTACTTTTATCAATGCTTGCAAACAAATAAGCGAAAAAATACCTGCAAGTACATCATCGGCCATAATACCAAACCCACCATGGGCACGTTTATCGAGTATGCGAATCGGCCCAGGCTTTGCTATATCAAAAAAGCGAAACAGTAAAAAGCCCACCAGTAATGTTTGCCAGTTAAGTGCTGCGCCAATCATAGTAATATAGTAACCAGCAACTTCGTCCCAAACAATTGCGGGATGATCATGTACTTGAAGGTCATCGGCGGTTTTTCCACATGCCCAAATACCAAAGATGCTTATGACTACTGCAAATACAATTTGTAACCATAGCGGAAAATGCATGGTAATAAAAATAAACGGTAATGCTGCCAATGTGCCAAATGTACCAGGTGCTTTTGGTGCAAGCCCAGTACCAAAACCCAAGCCAAAAAATTGATGTGGGCGTTTTAAATTAAATAATCGGTTTTTATTCAAACCTGCTCCTTGGAAAAGTGCTCAAAACCTTTATGTTCAAAAGCAAACTTCTCACCTTGGTGTAATAACTCTATATTGCCGTCACCACTTTTTATTTGCCCGATACAGCTTGCCTCTACACCGTATTGGCGCAGCTTAATATCTAGCATACTCTTGTTACTATCAGCAACGGTATACAGTAACTCGTAATCATCGCCATAGTTAAGAACAAAAGGAAGTCGCTGCTCAAAATCAAGACTCGCTTGCATGGCATCTGAGGTGGGGACATTTTCAATATTAATGGTGGCACTAACTTGTGATAAATTTAGCACATGCCCTAAGTCGGCTAGTAACCCATCGGAAATATCAATGGCCGACGATGCCAAGCCTCGTAACGCTTGCCCAGCAGCTACACGTGGCGTGGGGAAATTTAAACGTTTATTAATATCTTTTAAGTGTTCAGGTGCAATCGATAAGCCTTGTTTTTTCGATTCAATCGCCAACCCAGCATCACCAAGCGGACCGGTTACAAAAATCCAATCACCCACTTTTGCACCACTTCTACGTAATGCTGTGCCTTCAGGAACTGTACCTTTTGCACAAATAGTAATACTAAGTGGACCTTGAGTGGTATCACCACCAATGATCTGAACGTTAAAGTACTCAGCAATTTCATGCATGCCATCAGTCAGCTCAGCAATCCATTGTGGATCGATACTAGGTAACGTAAGTGCAACCGACACCCAAGTAGGCTCTGCGCCCATGGCAGCTAAATCACTTAAATTAACAGCAAGAGCTCGATGCCCTAATGCGCGAGGGGAGATATAATGAAAAAAATGCACCCCAGCAACTAAGGTATCTGTGGTTACAGCAAGCTGACAGTTCGCTGGAACTGTGACAAGCGCACAGTCATCTCCAATCCCTAAATTAACATCCCGACGAGTAATGCCACGACCTTTAAAGTAACGATTAATTAATTCAAATTCCTTCATACACAAAAAAGCCGGCCTATGCCGGCTCTCCTTTTTAACGGTTATTTATAACAACTCATCTGATGATAAAAATCAGCTAAAGTTGTTACTACTTGCGTAACTGTTTTACAGCTTTATCAAGTACACCGTTTACAAATTTATGGCTATCTTCAGCGCCAAACATTTTAGCTAATTCAATACTTTCATTGATAGCCACTTTGTAAGGAACGTCTTCACGAAATTTAAGCTCGTAGCTGCTTAAACGTAAGATTGCACGTTCAACTTCGTCTAATTCATCAAATGGACGAGTTAAATGAGGCGATACAGCTTCGTCTAGTTGCTTGTGGTTTACTGCAACTCCACGCGCTAAATCTTTAAAATATTCAACATCAATTTTAGTCACATCGTTTTCGATCAACATTTGTTGTTCGATATCGGCAATTGCATTGCCGCTTAATTGCCATGAATACACGGCTTGAAGTGCTAAGATACGTGCTTTACGTCTTGCTGCTGGTTTCACAAAAATTCCTTAAACTTAAATTTTATCTAACACATTAACCATTTCAAGCGCACCTAAAGCAGCTTCGCCGCCTTTGTTACCCATTTTGGTACCTGCGCGCTCAATTGCTTGCTCAATGCTTTCAGTGGTTAATACGCCAAATGCAACCGGGATATCATACTCAAGTGATACTTGTGCAAGCCCTTTATTTGACTCGCCAGCGACGAGATCAAAGTGAGGCGTGCCCCCTCTGATCACTACACCTAAGGCGATAATTGCATCATATTCTTTTTTTGCTGCAACGCGTTTCGCTGCTAAAGGTAATTCAACCGCACCTGGTACGTAAATTACGGTAATATCATCTTCTGATACTCCACCAGTACGTTTTAGCTCATCAACAGCACCTGCAAGCAAGCTACTACCAATAAAGTCATTGAAACGAGAAATGACAATGGCAAACTTTTTGCCTGGAGCGTATTTATTACCTTCAATAATTTTCATTTGATAACCCTAAAAATAAGTTTAAGCGATTTCGGTTGCGCAAAAATTGCTGCGCATTATACCACATAAATAAAATAATAGCCTAGCGTGTAATTATTGTGGCTCTACGTAATCAACAACTTCTAAATGGAAGCCTGATAATGCATGATATTTTTTCGGTAAACTCATCAAACGCATTTTTTGGATACCTAAATCAGCCAAAATTTGCGAGCCTACACCTACGGTACGTGAAGTACCTTGGAATTTGCGTGGCGTTACACTCTCGCCAGCATCAGCTGCAGCGAATGCTTTAACAGTCGCTTCTAATTCGTCAGTGCTTTCTTGCTTACCTAAAATAACTAAAGCGCCATTATGCTCAGCTATATATGCCATTGCTTGCGATAATCCCCAACTACGATCAGCATTACGATCAGAGAGTAAAATATCGTTAAAGGTACTTTGTAAGTGCACTCGCACTAACGTTGGTTCTTGTTGTTTTATTTCACCTTTAAGCAATGCATAGTGCAGCTGCCCGTCAATGGTGTCTTTGTAAGTTACTAAGTCAAATTCGCCATGCTCAGTTGGCAATTTACATTTTGCAACTTGCTCAATAGTGGTTTCATTTAAGTTACGGTATTCGATTAAATCAGCAATGGTGCCAATTTTAATATCATGTTGCTTAGCAAATACTTCTAAATCAGGGCGGCGCGCCATGGTGCCATCTTCATTTAGAATTTCTACAATCACTGATGACGGCTCAAGTCCCGCTAAACGCGCTAAATCACAGCCAGCTTCAGTGTGCCCTGCGCGCGTTAATACGCCGCCAGGTTGCGCCATAATAGGGAAAATATGCCCAGGCTGTACAATATCACTTGGCACTGCGCCTTTAGCAATGGCAGCTTGAACAGTACGAGCACGATCCGCTGCAGAAATCCCCGTCGTAACCCCTTTTGATGCTTCAATAGACATAGTAAAGTTGGTCGAGAACGCGGCCCCGTTATTTTTAACCATCAGCGGTAAATCAAGTTGCGAGCAACGCTCTTGGGTCATGGTTAAACAAATTAACCCACGGCCATGAGTCGCCATAAAGTTAATTGCTTCTGCACTTATGTGCTCAGCAGCAATAATTAAATCGCCTTCATTTTCTCTGTCTTCATCGTCCATTAAAATAACCATTTTACCGGCTTTAATGTCATCTATTATTTCTTGTGCGCTGTTTAAATTCATAAGTTGCTCGTATAAGTTGTCAATATCGTTATTTTATAAAGCCCGCTTTAGCGAGTAAGCTCATCGAAATATCTGAACCAGTAGGATGCTCAGCTCCCTTTACAAGGCGCTCTAAATAACGTGCTATTTGGTCGACCTCTAGATTCACTTTGGTACCGACTTGAAAATCTGCTATGGTCGTTTGATCCTTAGTGTGTGGCACTATTGTCAGTTTAAATTTATTACCTTCAACCGCATTGACCGTTAAGCTAATACCATCAATACACACAGACCCTTTATAAGGAATGTATTTCATTAAATTTTCGTCGGTGGCTAACCAATATTCTGTTGCTCGCGCATTGGTATTAATTGCTGTGATAGTGGCAATACCATCAACATGACCAGACACTAAATGGCCTCCTAGGCGCGATACAGGTTGCATCGCCTTTTCTAAGTTAACTGTTTGCCCTAAAGCGTAATGTGCAAACCCTGTTAAGCTAATCGTTTCATTTGATAAGTCAGCACTAAAGCCATCTACATGCTTATCAACAACAGTGAGGCACACACCATTGGTTGCAATACTGTCACCTAACTTAACATCATTCATATCAAGGTTTTTACTTTGGATACGAATAGCTAAATCACCTTGTTTTTTTTGTAATAACGCAATTTTACCTGTCGCTTCAACTATTCCAGTAAACATAGTGCTACTCTTTATATAAAATGATTAATGAGCTTTTTTTAGTGCTGTGATACGTAAATCATCACCAATTGGCACACACTCATTAAAAGTTAAATTAATGGTATTTTGCATACTCATTAACTCTGGGAAATTCAGTAAACTTCTTGCATCGCTACCCATTAACTTAGGGGCAATATAAAAAACAAACTCATCAATTAAATCAAGTTCAGCCATTTTTCCGGCCAATGTGGCTCCCGCTTCTAACCACACATTGTTAAACTGTAATTGCGCTAGCTTTTGCAGTGCTGCTTGTAAGTCTACTTTATTGTTCTTTTCGGGTAGTTCGATCTGTTTAACAAAATGAGGCCACTGATGCGATTTATCAACCCGAGTGGTAAATATTATCACCTCGCTTTGAATTGAAAATAAGGCAAGTTCAGGGGTAAGTCTGTTTTGGGAATCAATAATAACGCGAACAGGTTGGCGCAGTGGTAAATTGGTCGGTAAAGAAACCGGAAGTTCTTCTGGGCGTACATTTAGTTTTGCATCATCCATCAAGACTGTATCGGCACCGGTTAAAATTGCACAGCTCTGAGCACGATATAGTTGCACATCTTGGCGCGCAGCAGGCCCGGTTATCCATTTACTTTGGCCGTTTTTAAGCGCCGTTTTACCATCAATACTGGCGGCCATTTTGCAGGTTACAAAGGGTAACCCCTGCTCCATTCGTTTAAAAAAGCCTAAATTTAATGCCCGCGCTTGCTCTTCAAGTAATCCGTAAGCGACTTCTATACCTGCATCCGCTAAAATTTTAAGGCCTTTTCCTGCAACTTGCGGGTTGCTGTCAACCATAGCAGCAATCACTTTTTTCACACCCGCGGCCTTTAGCCCTTCAGCACAAGGCGGTGTACGACCATAATGACTGCAAGGCTCTAGGGTTACATAAGCGGTTGCACCTTTAGCACTTTCACCGGCCTCAGCCAAAGCATTAACTTCAGCATGACCTTGCCCTGCTAATTGATGAAACCCTTCGGCTATTATTTTATTATTTTTTACTAGTACACAGCCTACATTAGGATTAGGAGTGGTGGTAAAGCGCCCTTTTTTTGCCAGCTCAATGGCACGTGCCATATAACGTTTATCATCCTCTGAAAACGAGCTTTGCATGGTCATTACTACTCTCCTAAGCGGGCTATTTCTTCACCAAACTCACGTATATCTTCAAACGAGCGATATACTGAGGCAAATCTTACATAGGCTACTTTATCTAATTTTTTCAGCGCTTCCATAATGCACTCACCTACCAAATGACTAGACACTTCACGTTCGCCAGTGGCTCGCAGCTGCGATTTAATTATATTAACTACTTCGTCAACTTGTTCAGTACTTACAGGGCGCTTTTCAAGGGCGCGAGTTAAGCCATTTAGTAACTTATCTTCATTAAACGGTTCACGACTGCCATCTTGCTTAATAACTCGTGGCATGACTAATTCAGCCCCTTCAAAGGTGGTAAATCGTTCGTGGCACTCATTACATTCACGACGTCTACGTACTTGGTGTCCCCCGCCGACAAGGCGAGAATCAATAACTTTAGTATCTTTGGCGGTGCAAAATGGGCAATGCATAACTGTGTGTTTCCGTTTTAAAAACAAAAAATGGCCGCTATCATAGCGGCCATTATCATAACAAAAATGTGTGCAGTTGTGATCTAAATTACTATTTTACTCTTGGATTAAGCGTAAACAGGTAATTTTGCACAAATTGCTTTCACTTTTTCTTTTACTTGCGTTTGTACTGACTCATCTTCGATGTTGTCTAGTACGTCACAGATCCAGCCAGCTAACTCTTTTGACTCAGCTTCTTTAAAGCCACGACGAGTGATTGCTGGTGAACCAATACGCAAACCAGAAGTAACAAATGGTGAACGAGGATCGTTCGGTACTGAGTTTTTGTTAACCGTGATATTCGCATTACCTAGGGCAGCATCAGCATCTTTACCTGTGATATCTTTATCGATTAAATCAAGTAAGAATAAGTGGTTGTCAGTTTTACCTGATACTACTTTGTAGCCGCGCTCTTGTAATACTGCAACCATTGCTTGAGCATTTTTAACAACTTGTGCTTGGTATGTTTTAAATTCAGGTTGAAGTGCTTCTTTAAATGCCACCGCTTTAGCAGCAATAACATGACATAAAGGACCACCTTGGCCACCTGGGAAAACAGCGCTGTTTAGCTTTTTGTAAATATCTTCATCGCCACACGCAGAAATGATTAAACCACCGCGAGGACCGGCTAATGTTTTGTGTGTTGTGGTTGTCACAACGTGAGCAAATGGCACAGGACTTGGGTAAACACCCGCAGCAATTAAACCTGCAACGTGCGCCATATCAACAAATAAGTAAGCATCTACTTTGTCTGCAATTTCACGGAACTTAGCCCAGTCAACAATACCTGAATAAGCAGAGAAACCCGCAATAATCATTTTTGGTTTGTGCTCAAGTGCTAATGCTTCAACTTGTGCGTAATCAATTTCGCCAGTTTCTTCGTTAAGACCATACTGAATTGCGTTGTATGTTTTACCTGAGAAGTTTACGTGTGAGCCGTGTGTTAAATGACCACCGTGCGCTAGGCTCATACCTAAAACAGTATCAAGTGGGCTTAATAGTGCTTGGAAAACAGCGGCATTCGCTTGTGAACCGGCATGCGGTTGCACGTTTGCGTAATCTGTACCAAATAATTCATTTGCGCGGTCAATCGCTAACTGCTCAACCACATCAACGTGCTCACAGCCACCGTAGTAACGTTTGCCCGGGTAGCCTTCAGCATATTTGTTAGTAAGTTGAGAACCCTGCGCTTCTAGTACGCGTGGGCTACAGTAGTTTTCAGATGCAATTAACTCAATGTGCTCTTCTTGACGTGATGTTTCTTTGCTCATCGCGTCAAATAACTCTGGATCAAAGTCCGAAATATTCATGCTACGTTCTAACATTGGGGTCTCCTGGGCAACGTGTATGGGTATTTTTTACAGGCTTTATTGTACGCTTAAAACGACTCTTTGCCTACGCTCTTAAGTTGAGGATATTTAAACAGGGATTGAAACTATTTCACAGCATTTTGATGATGATATTTTTTTATAAACTAATAACAATTTTAAATGAATTTGATTTATTACATTTATTTAGCTTATGCGTTATGCCTAAAGCGACACATAAACAAACAAAAAAGCGGCCTAAGCCGCTTTTTCTAAACGTGTGATTTTAACCAAGCTTAGCAAATAGCTCGCTGCGTAAATCGTCGTAATCATTGTGCATACCAATGGCTAAACATGGTTTTGCAAGCGCATCTGCTAGCGGTTTTGGCATGGCTATTTCGGTATTTAGTACCTCTTCAACGCTTTCTTTAAATTTAGCTGGGTGTGCAGTCGCTAAAAAGATACCTGCAGCATCTGTTGCTTTATTTTCAACAAGCCCTTGGTAGGCAATCGCGGTATGAGGCTCTGCAATATAGCCAAGCTGTTGAATTTTTTTCATCACTGATTTTGTGCTTTGCTCATCCACACTAACAGAATAAAAATTGTCATAACTAAACCAGTCATTATCTAGCATAGTTTGTACTCGCGGCCAGTTATTAGGTTTACTGACATCCATAGCATTAGACAGTGACTCAATAGTGGCATTGGGCGTCCACTGTTTATCAAGCATATAACGTGGCACAGTATCATTTTGGTTTGTAGTCGCGCTTAGTTTACCTACAGGCATACCAATAACAGCACCAATCATAGCTGCACACACATTACCAAAATTACCACTGGGTACTGAAATATGCGCTGTAGCACGCTTTTCTTTTGGCAACTGTGCAATGGCCTCAAAGTAATAACAAACTTGCGCAACTAAGCGGCTAATATTGATTGAATTTGCTGAATTTAAACCAAGTTTTGCTTTTAACTCTTCATCTAAAAATGATTTCTTCACCAACTCCTGGCAATCATCAAAACTGCCTTCAATCGCGTAACAATGAATATTGTCACCGAGAGTAGTAAATAGCTTTTGCTGAGCGAGTGAAATTTTGCCCTTAGGGTATAAAATAACCACATCAATATTTGGCTTATTATAAAAAGCATGCGCGACAGCGGCACCGGTATCACCGGATGTTGCAGTTAAAATAGTGACTTTTTCGCCTTGATTAAATTGCGCTAAGCACTCGGCCATAAAACGGCCACCAAAATCTTTAAATGCCAGTGTTGGGCCATGGAATAACTCTAAGCAATAGGTATTGTCTTCAACTTCCACCAGCTTAACCGGAAAGTTAAACGCATTCTTAACCATCTGGGCAACAGTATCACTTGGTAGCTCGTCACCAATAAGGTGCGATAAAATTTTGCCGCTACGAGTTACAAAGTCCATATCGAGTAACGCATCAATATCGCTAAGCGGCGCTAACGACTCTGGGAAAAACACCCCTTGATTACGCCCCAGGCCTGTTTTTACAGCTTCAACAAACGACACTTTTTGTGAATATTCTTTTAAATTATGTAATTGCATGACTCTTGATCCTATAAAACATTTAATTGACGCGTGCCGTCGTTATCTAATTTACAAATATGGCAAAAACCTTGCTCGTTGATGTAATTTTCCTCTAGCCACTGCGCGCATTGCTCTGCCGCTTCAAGCGTTTTACATACACTAAACAAGGTCGGCCCTGCGCCTGAAATACTCACAACTTCAGCACCCAGTGCTGGTAAGCTTGCTTTGGCATCACTAAAGCCGCTTATAAGTGGCGCACGGTATGGCTCTGCTATTTCGTCTTTCATAATGCTTAATGCATCATCAAAACGCCCTGTTAACAGTAAGCTACTAAATGCCGATAAACGCTGAGCAAATTCAACCCCCGCATGCATACTGAGCTCTTTTGGTAAAACAGAGCGCGCTTTTGCGGTATTGAGTGAAAAGCCCGGAAATGCGGCAACGTAATACCAGTTTTCATCAACAGGTAACGCTATTGATTTATTTGGAATTAAGTCGCCCGTTAATTGTAAGCCACCAAGGTAACAAGGAGTGATATTGTCATAATGACGTCCACCGCTTACCAAGCCCTCAAAATCGGCCATTAGCTCTATTAACTCAACTTGGCTTAAATTAGTTTGAGCAAACTTATCCAGTGCTGCAAATGTCGCCACCACAGAGCAAGCACTTGAGCCTAATCCCGAACCAATCGGCAAGTTTTTCTTCAACTCTAATTTTACGGCTGGCATATTCGGTGCTACATGTGTACGAAAATGCACTAAACATTGATACGCTAAGTTTTCATTCGCATCGCTTGGGAGTTTATGGGCGTATTTGCCACTACAAATAAACTCATCACGAGGCGCTTCACATATAGTAACCACATCCCCCAGCAAGCTACCATCAATTGGGGCTAACGCCGCACCGAGGGAGTCAAAACCAACCGTAAAATTACCAATGGAGGCTGGCGCATAAACTTCAATCATAACCGCCTCCTAGCGTGATAATGTTTTAAGAATATCGGCAAATACACCCGCAGCTGTTACTGCAGAGCCTGCGCCATAACCACGGATAACAAAGGGACGCGGTTGGTAGTATTGACTTAAAATAGCCAGCGCATTTTCACCATCACGAATTACACTTAATGCATGTGATGAATCTACCGCTTCAATACCTACTTTACAGTGGCCATTTTTAATTGTGCCTACATAGCGAAGTACTTTACTTTCACTAGCTGCACTTTGAATACGGTCGTTAAAGCCGGTATCCAGGCTTGGTAGTTTTGCCATAAATTGCTCAACGTTGTCACCTTGGGCGAAGCCTTGTGGTAACACCGACTCCACTTCTATATCACTAAGCTCTAATTGCATGCCTGCTTCGCGGGCAATAATGAGTAGTTTACGTGCTACGTCTGTTCCCGATAAGTCATCGCGAGGATCGGGTTCAGTAAAGCCGCTTTCTTTTGCCTTAATTGTTGCCTCAGAGAGTGATAAACCATCTTCAAGGGCACCAAACATATATGAAAGTGAGCCCGATAAAATACCACTAAACTCAAGTAATTCATCGCCGGCACCAAACAACGATTGCAAGTTATCGATTACAGGTAAACCTGCACCTACGTTAGTTTCGTATAAAAACTTACGATTATTTTTATGTGTAGCTGCTATTAAATCTTGGTAATACGTATATGAGCTCGTGGTGGCTTTTTTATTGGCAGCCACAACGTGGAAACCCGCATTTAAAAAATCGACGTATTGCGAAGCCAAGGCATCTGATGAAGTACAATCAACTAGCACAGGGTTAACCAAGTGGTTTTGCTTAACAAACTGTTCTACTAATTTTAAATCAAATGCTTGCTCTGATTGCGTTAGTTTTTGTTGCCAATCATCAAAAGCAATGCCTTCACCATCAAGGTGTAATTGACGAGAATTAGCCACACCGTATAGGTTTAATTTAATATTACGCTTTTCAAGCCATGCTTGTTGACGTTCAAGCTGGTTTATTAGCTCTTGACCGACTAAGCCACATCCCAATAAAAACACATCGATTGAAGGCACATGAGTGAAAAAGTTTTCATGACAGATTTTAACCGCGTCATTACACAACTCACCATCAATAACCGCAGAAATAGCGCTTTCAGTTGAGTCTTGCGCTATGGCAACAATGTTTACTTGTGCTTGAGCAAGCGATGCAAAAAACTTAGCAGCTAAGCCTTTATGTGCGCGCATGTTATCGCCCACTAGCGTTACAATTGCTAAATTACGTTGCACATTTACCGGCTCAATTAGGCCTGCTTTTGACTCTAAGTCAAAGGCTACTTGCAACGCATTTAACGCTAGATTTAAATCACTTTCATGAACACAAAAACTGATGCTAAATTCACATGATGATTGAGTGATCAGGACGATTGACACGTTATCATGCGCTAATGCATTAAATACTTTCGATGCCATGCCCACTTTGCCCTTCATACCAGGGCCCGAAACGGTCAACATAGCTAAGTTTTGTAGGCTTGAGAGTGCTTTTACTGGTTCATCAGATACCGTATCGTTACTAATTAGTGAGCCTTGCGCATCTGGGTTATGAGTGTTTTTAATTTCGCATGGCACTCCAGCTTTTGCACACGGTAGGATAGTTTTAGGGTGCAACACTTTAGCGCCAAAATAAGAAAGCTCCATCGCCTCTTTGTAAGATAGGAAATCAACCTTAGTGGCTTTTTTGATATAACGCGGATCGGCGCTGTATACACCATCAACGTCAGTCCATATTTGGCACACTTGCGCCTCTAAACACGCTGCAGCAATCGCCGCTGAATAATCAGAGCCATTTCGACCAAGTGTTGTAAGCTCACCTTTATCATTACTTGCAGTAAATCCAGGCATGATGTAAACCGTTGCTGGCGACTCTTTTAGTACCGCTTGAAAACGGGCTTTACTGGCGACTAAATCGGCCTCAGCGTCAATGTGTCCACCCGTTGAAACAATACAGTCTGTTGCTTGTAAATAATGCGCGTTATGATCGGCTAGTAAGCTTTGCATTAGCGATACGCTAACACGTTCACCAAAGCTAATAATAAAAGCCCTGATTTTGTCTGGGCAACACTTAATAAGTGCAACCCCATCAAGCTTATTTTTCAATTCGTTAAAGTCTGGCCAGTTTTGAACTGTTCCTTGTCTTTCCTCTACAGCTGCTTTTAAAGCATTGCAGCGGGTAACAAGTGCATCCCACAACGGGTTGAAATCCAGCCCCTGCTCTGCGGCACTAGCCAGCGCAACAAGCGAATCTGTCATACCGCCAGGCGCTGAAAGCACCAGTAACATTTCATCTTTTAATTGTGCCTTAGCCAGAGCAGCTACTTGCTCTAAACAGGCAAAGTCAGCGAGCGATGAGCCACCAAATTTTAAAACGCGCATTTTTATGTTTCCTCATTCCATAAAACGAAAAAAGGCCTGTGTTCTAAGTGAACACAGGCCTTTAAATTTGTTGCACCGACCTATGCCACTATCCAGTAAGAATGGTGGTTGTAATAATAATGGTCGTTACAAGACTAAATGTTTTCATAGCTTAAGACTGCCTTAACAAAGGCTATTCTGTCAACCCTAAATTAGAAGATAAAACAGTCTTTTTCATCATGAATTTTATTAATAAATGCCAAACTTATGCAAAACGTCGTTAAGTTGTGCTTTATTAATCGGTTTGTGAATAAAATCGATTGCGCCGAGTTGCGCTACGCGATCTCGCATTTTTTGTTGAATATCTGCAGAAATTACCAATACATAAGTTTCTATTTTATTTGCTTTGACCTGCTCAAGCACTGCAATCCCATCCACTTCAGGCATGGTTAAATCGAGGCATAAGAGATCAAAATGCTTATGGTGTAATAACGCCAAGGCTTCTTTACCATTGGTTGCCTGTTGAATATCAGCATCAATACACTCATTTAAACAGCGGATCACTTGTTTACGAGCAACAGTTGAGTCATCACAGACTAAAATAGAAAAACGCATCATAATGACAATTTAATTAAACTCATATAAAACACCTAAACCCACGCTAAAATTAATTTGCTTACTCAGGCAGCAAAAAGTCAAAAATATAACCAACATAAGTAGCGAGCAGGTTATTTACTGTATCTTTTACTAACGTTATCAATAAAGTGCATTAATGCACAATAAAAATTAGCAAAATAATTCTACCTAATTTGAAAACAAACTAGCGAAACACACTATGCTTTATTGTTAAGTTCATGAGGTAATCCTTATTTAAGATCGCAAAATAACAATATAATAAAATATATGTTTATTTTTAATGATTTATTAACTAATGTTTATAAGCGTACACTAATAGTTGAATAATTAAAGGAAATACAAGTCCCTCATGCCGCAAAAAAGTCTTTCAACAAAGTTACTCACACGAGTTTTATCGGTTTATTTTATACTGACTTTTGTGGTGACCTGCGGACAAATCTTCGCAGAGTATGTTAATACCAAAGATTACATACGCGATGAGCTCGGCACACTGCAAAAAACATTTGGTAGAAGTCTAACCCGAGCAATTTGGGAGTTAAATATAAAACAAACCACAACAACCGCAGAAGGATTACTTGATATACCTATGGTTGAAGGGGTTATTATTCGTGATGATAACGGCGCTATTATTTCTCAATTAGGCCGCGCGCTAAACATTCACAACCTATATAGTCAGCAACTTGTCCAAGAAGACGTGATTGTAGAAGACGCCAAAGCAGGTTTATTTGGTTATACATTTCCGCTTATTTTTGAATTTTCAGGTCGCGCCACCCAAGTAGGTGATGTGACTTTATTTTCTAGCCGCGACGTGATCTTTAGTCGCATCATGCTCTCTATTTACTTTTTAATTGGCAACGCCATGATTAAAACCACCTTTTTAATCATCTTGTTTTTAATCGCATTTAGAAAGCTGCTAACGGAGCCACTCACACAACTTACTGAACAAATTGAATACCTTGAATTAGAAGAGCTCGATGGCCAGCGCGTTAAAATTGTCACTGACGAAAATAACGAACTAAAAGTAATGGAGCGCTCTTTTAACAATTTGATCTCTAAAGTTGTTGAGTATAAAAAAGAGTTAAAGCAAACCCAGAATGACCTAATCGAAAGTAATCAAAAACTAGATCAACAAAATTTGCAGCTTGAACAAGATGTAGCGCGTAAAACATCAAACCTTAGCCAAGCAATGATCGACCTACAGCAACAAAAATATGAACTCGAACGCCAAAAAGCAGTATTAACTGAAGAAGTTGACCTACGAAAGCAAACTGAGCAAGAGCTGCTAAGTAAACAAACCCAACTACAAAACTCACTCGATGAACTAAGCTTTGCGCAAGAGCAGCTTGTTGGCTCAGAAAAAATGGCGGTATTAGGCGGTTTAGTGGCGGGTATTACTCATGAAATTAATACCCCTATTGGTATCGGCGTAACTGCGACTTCATTTTTACATGAGCGTTTAACTGAAATAGAAACTGCGTTTAAAAACAAATCGCTATCCTCTTCAGCACTGGAGAGCTTTATTAATGATGCTGCACAAAGTGCTCAGCTACTCTCTCACAATTTAGAGCGCGCATCTGACTTAATCACCAGCTTTAAACAAATCGCAGTTGATCAAGCCAGTGAGGCGCTAAGAACCATTAACTTTAAGGATTACATTAATGAGGTTATACGTTCTTTACATCCGCAAATTAAAAAAACATCCCATAGCATTCGCCTGCATTGCCCTGATGATTTAATTATTAATTTACCTGCGGGGGTGATCAGCCAAATATTTACTAACTTAATTATGAATTCATTACTGCATGGCTTTGAAAATATAAACAGTGGCCAAATTACCATAGATGTAAATACCGATGAAAACGACTTAGTCATTAATTACCAAGATAATGGTATCGGGTTGAAACCGGCACAACTTAAGCGTTTATTTGACCCATTCTTCACCACAAAGCGTGATGAAGGTGGCAGCGGCTTAGGTGCTCACATTATTTTTAACCTCGTAAAACAAACACTCAATGGCAAAATTGAAGTCAGCAGTGAACCCGACCAAGGGTTACATTACCGAATTTCGTTCCCTAAAAATATGTCATCCCCCCTGCCACTTTTTAAACTCGATTAGCCGTTTCTAGAAGCGGCTTTTATTGCTATGATTGCACAAATTTTTTAAATGGATCATTTCCCTATGTGGTTTAGTAACCTTATATGCTATCGCTTTAAACAAGACGTTTCGTACACTCAAGAAGACTTTGACAAGGCGTTAGAACAAGATCTATTTCGTCCATGTACTGGCCAAGAGTTGGCGACATTTGGCTGGACAAAAGCATTTGGTAAACATGGTGAAACTTTGTCTCACTTTTCACAAAAAAGCATTTTAGTGTGTGCCAAGCGTGAAGAGAAAGTGTTACCGGCATCTGTAATAAATGAGCTTGTTGCAGAGAAGGTTGATCAGATTGAAGCTGAAGAAAATCGACCAGTAAAGAAAAAAGAAAAAGATGAATTAAAAGAAAACATCTTGCACACGCTACTGCCACAAGCATTTAAAAAGTCGAGCCTACAGTTTGCGTTCATAGACCAGGAAAATGGTTGGGTTGTAGTTAATAGCGCAAGCTTTAATAAAGCTGAAGAGCTTCTGGCGTTACTACGTAAATCATTAGGTACGCTACCCGTTGTTCCTGCGTTTGCTAACTATGATTTAGATGTGTTTTTAACTGACTGGCTTACTAACTTTAGTACTCCAGAGGGCTTCGCTATAGGCTCTGATGCTGAGCTTGAAGAAGCGGATGACAGTGGAGCCCAAGTTAAGCTTAAAGGCCATGACTTAGCGTGTGACGAAGTAAAATCGCACCTTGAAAGTGGTAAACGCGTCACTAAGCTTGCCTTGGATTGGCAAGAACGCGTTAAGTTTATGCTACAAAACGATGGTTCAATTAAACGTTTAAGCTATAGCGAAACACTTAAAGAAGAAAATGCCGATATTCCTAAAGAAGATATGGCGGTTAAACTAGACGCTGACTTTATTCTTGCATCTGAGGAAATTAAACAGCTTCTTGAAGAGCTTACTCAAGGCTTAGGTGATGCAGACGATTTAGCGTAAAAGCTTTATTAAATAGTATTACAAATAAAAAGCACGATACTAATCGTGCTTTTTATTGTTCAAAAATTTAGCTAAACATTTCTTTTACGTCTTCAACCATGTGCAAGTATTCCTCATTCTCTAACATTTCTAATGAAGGAAAAATGCCTTTATCAATATAAGTTTGTAGCGCCGCAGATTTATCTGATACTTGTAGGGTTCCCTCAAGGATTGCACCAATGCGAATGAAGTCGATATAACTCACTTCAGTAGAGCGATAGTTAACATCTGCCCAGTGCTGTGCAACTTCTGCAAACACGTCTGGGAATTCCCATGCTTTCATAATTGAGCCGCCAATTTTACCGCTTAAGCGTTGAATTGCGTGCGCTAAAAAACTCGGATTGGCAAACACTTCTGGGTGTCGCTCAGCCTCAGTTAAAATCGGTAACACCCCAATATTATAAACCAATGAAGCTAGTGTAATGGCATCACGGTTAAGCGAAGTGTGAGTATTTCTTTTTAAATAAAACTCCATCAATGAAATAGAATGCGAGGCCACATGCAGCGTTTTTTGCCACGCCTTGCCCATGTATCCCTTTATTAGCTCATTATTAGATACAAACAGCTGCTCCATTGCCATGGCTGTAGCTATATTTTTTATTTGTCTCAAGCCAATACGTGTCACTGCTTGATGTAAGTTAGACACCTTTACAGCACGGCCCATAATGGCACTATTTGCTACTTTAATCATTCGCGCAGACAGTGCAGGGTCATGTGCTATTGCATCTGACATTTGCATTAAATTTACATCTGGATTGTCAGCGGCTTGACGAACCTTAATAGCTACCTCTGGTAACGTAGGTAACACCAGTGTGTCGTTGTTAATTCTGTCAACCAAAATTGTGAGTAAGGCATTTTCTGTAGACATAAAATATCCCTTTGCTTAATGACCTACACTTTACAGCAAGTCTTATATTATTAATTATTTCAAAGCTTAGCAGTACTAAACATATACCCAAAGTAGAAAAAATTGTAGATAATTATTGATTATTTACTAGTGCCCCACTGATTTATGCGCACTAACGCCTAATACTTGCTATTTGCTAGTGTGTTTTGCTTTAATGCAAACATGCTAAGGCACATTAACACGCTTTCAGTACCTTAACTTACAGTATACAAGTTATAAAATAGACTTTTTAAAGGCAATATAATGATCTTAAATAAAATTAGCCAAGCAATACTGCTCTCTGGCATCGTTTTTCTTAGTGCCTGCTCTGAGCAAGCACCGTCTTCAAGTAATACGCCGCAAAGCTCAGCGCCAACGGCTTCTCAAACGCCTTCTGGGCCAGCGCTTGTTAATATTGACCGTCAACGCTTAGACATATATACAGACTTTAGTTTACAAAGTGACTTATCACACTTGTCTGACAATCAAAAAGCTATGGTAGCTAAACTTATTGATGCTTCAAAAATTATGGATGATTTATTCTGGAAGCAAGCATTTGGTAAAGATAAAAAAGACTTTTTAGCACAACTAGATGATGAAAAAGTACGTCAGTTTGCTGATATTAACTATGGCCCATGGGATCGCTTAAACGGCGATGAAGTATTCTTATCTGGCTATAAAGAAAAGCCGCTTGGTGCAGGCTTTTACCCAGCCGACATCACCAAAGAAGAGCTTAATAACGCTGATGTAAAAGATAAAACAGGGCTTTACTCACTGATTAAACGTGATGAACTAGGCAACTTATACAGCACTCCTTATTCAGAAGAATATGCCGTAGAGCTTGCTCAAGCTGCTGAGTTACTTAGAGAAGCCAGCAAACTAGCCGACGATCAAGAATTCGCCAACTACTTAAACTTACGAGCTGACGCAATACAAAGCGATGACTTCCAAGCCTCTGACTTCGCTTGGATGGATATGAAAAATAATCCAATTGATGTCGTTATTGGCCCAATTGAAAACTACGAAGACCAATTATTTGGTTACCGCGCAGCTTATGAATCGTATGTTCTTATTAAAGATTTAAAGTGGAGCGAGCGACTAGCGAAATTTGCAGCGTTTTTACCTGAGCTGCAAAAAGGCTTACCTGTCGATAGCAAATACAAGCAAGAAGTACCGGGCTCAGATGCCGACTTAAATGCCTATGATGTTGTTTATTATGCTGGGCACTCAAATGCTGGCAGTAAAACCATTGCAATTAACTTGCCCAATGATGAGCAAGTGCAATTAGAAAAAGGCACACGTCGTTTACAGCTTAAAAACGCAATGCGTGCGAAGTTTGATAAAATTTTAGTGCCTATCTCAGAGCAGTTAATTGTGCCAGAGCAACGCAAACACATTACCTTTGATGCATTTTTTGCCAATACCATGTTCCATGAAGTGGCTCACGGTTTAGGGATTAAAAACACCTTAACGGGTAAAGGTACCGTTCGCCAATCACTTCAAGAACACGCTAGTGCTTTAGAAGAAGGTAAAGCCGATATTCTTGGTCTATACATGGTTGAACAGTTACTTAAAAAAGGTGAGATCACTGAAGGGACGTTAGAAGATTACTACACCACCTTTATGGCGGGTATTTTCCGCTCAGTACGTTTCGGTGCCTCAAGTGCACATGGTAAAGCAAACATGATCCGCTTTAACTTTTTTGCTCAAGAAGGTGCTTTTTCCAAAAATGAAGATGGGCTATACAGCATCAACATGGATAAAATGGGTGATGCCATGGCAAAATTATCGCGCCTTATTTTAACTCTACAAGGTGACGGTGATTACGAAAAAGTAGATCAACTCATTGCCACTCATGGCGATATTAAATCGGAACTTGCTAAAGACTTAGAAAAGTTAAGCAAAGCGAACATCCCTGTAGATGTGACCTTCAAACAAGGTAAAGATGTGCTTGGCCTTAATTAACAAAAGCTAATTAAATAAAAAGCGTTACATTGTAACGCTTTTTTATTACTTATCAGTATGCTTATTTGTCATTCACCACTTTGCGTACAACCGGTTCAAGGCTTGCCATTCCCCACTGCTTACCGATTTCAATCGCAGACTCTATATCTGTACCTTGCTGGTGGGCTGAAATAGCCATTAACGCGCCAACACGGTTGCTACTTGCACAATGAACAACCACCGACTCACCTTTAAGTTGCTCTAAAAGATTGGCTAACTGCTTTGCATTATCAGTGTTTACGTCTTTTGCACCCGCAATCTCAATTGCGTGGTAGCTCATTCCTAAAGAGTTGACTAACGCGCCTTCATCCCAGTCTTGCTCATCTGCTGCACGTAAATTAATAACATGCTTTACCTTGGCTTGCGATAATTGCTTAAACTGCTCTTTAGTCGGTTGCGCTGCTGAAAAAACCAGGTTGTTATGTGCTGCAAAGTTTTTAATGCTAACGTTATTTACCACATCCGTAGCTACCGGCTGCTCGCTCGCTATTACTGTTGAAACAGCAATGGCTGCTATAAATACACTAGTGCAGAGTTGTTTTATTAATTTCATACTATCCCCTCAAAATAACCCATTCTGATTTTAAAAATGCGTTTTTAATTGCTCTATCTGCTCATTAGTATAAGGGACACTTGGAAACTTGCCCCATACCGGCGCAGGCCATGCAATATCTGTTTTAAAACGCGCTATATGATGAATATGTAATTGCGGAACCATATTGCCAAGCGCGGCCACATTTAACTTATCAGGATTAAACACCTCAATTAATAAATGGCTGAGCTTAGCCGACTCTTGTAAATAAGTAATTTGTTGCTGCTCGGTTAAATCTATTATCTCTTTTAAACCCGCTATTCTAGGAACTAATATAAACCATGGGTATTGGCTGTCATTTAGTAGTAATACCTTACAAAGAGGCCAATCGGCCAGTTCAATACAATCTCTTGTCAGCTCTGGGGCTAAGGTAAATGATGTTTCGCGCATGTTAAATCCTTAGGTTATTTTACTTCACACTTTATAGCATTTAGTTGCAGTTGCACACGCTTGTGCTTTACCATCGGAGGTAATTTTATGTAAGTAAAGGCAATCCTGTGTTAAAAAAACTAAAACACCTCTCACTGGCAATCCCCCTGATGGCGGGCGCGTTAAGCGCTCAAGCAAAGCCGTTAACGCTTGAGCGCATATTTGATGATCCAAGCTTAGCTGGCAAATCTCCGGTACAACTTAAGTTTTCTCCCGATGGTAGCCGTGTTACCTACTTACAAGGTAAAGCAGATGACTATAACCGCTATGATTTATGGGAATATAATTTAAAAGATAACACCAATCGATTGCTCGTTGATTCAGCGCAATTATTTTCAGGCCCAGAAAACCTGTCAGATGAAGAAAAAGCACGCCGTGAACGCCAGCGTATTTTTGGTAAAGGTATTCTTGAATACAAATGGTCAAAAGATGGTAAAGCGTTATTATTTCCTCTTAATGGCGACCTTTATTACTTCGACTTAAAAACAAAAAATAGTAAAAAGCTGACTAACACTGAAGCATTTGAAACCGATGCGCGCTTTTCTCCAAAAGGGAATTTTGTGTCGTTTGTTCGTGAGCAAAACCTCTTCGCATTAGAACTGGCATCTGGTAAAGAAATTCAATTAAGTAAAGATGGCGGTGGCGTTATTAAAAACGGTATGGCCGAATTTGTGGCGCAAGAAGAAATGAGCCGCATGACCGGTTATTGGTGGGCAAATGATGAATCTAAAATCGCCTTTACTCGCGTTGATGAAAGCCCTGTTCGAGAAGCAATTCGTAACGAAATTTATGCTGATGAAGTAAAGCTATTTAATCAGCGTTACCCATTTACTGGCACTAACAATGTTGACATTCAACTTGGTGTTGTAAAACTTAATGACCAAGCAGTTGACTGGGTTGACTTAGGTGAAGATAAAGATATTTATATCGCTCGTGCTAAATGGTTAAACGACAGTAACACCCTGTCTTACCAATGGCAAAACCGTTCTCAGCACAATTTAGAATTACGCTTTTACAACAGTAAAACAAAACAGCAAACCGTCGCATTAACTGAAAAAAGCGATACTTGGATAAACCTACATTTTGATCTTGAGTTTTTAAAAGATAAAAAACATTTTGTGTGGGCCTCGGAGCGAGATGGATTTAAGCACCTTTATTTGTATGCTAATAATGGCCAACTTATTCGTCAAATAACTACTGGTGACTGGGTTGTTGATAGCTTAAAAGGCGTAGATGAAAAAAATGGTATAGTTTACTTTGCAGCGCGTAAAGATACTGCGCTTGAAAGTCACTTATACAGTGCGCCTTTATTTAAAAAAGGGGCAATTAAGCGCATTACTGAAAAAGGCCAATACCACAATGTTGTACTGGCAAAAGATAACAAAACCTTCATTGACACTAGTTCATCGGTGAATAAGCCAAATTCAGCAGCGCTGCGCAAAATCAATGGAGAGTTTATTACGTGGCTTGAAGAGAATAAACTAGACGACTCTCACCCACTAACTCCCTTTTTAACCGATTTAGCAAAGCCTGAGTACGGTACTATTACCGCTGAAGATGGCCAAGTTATGCATTACCGTTTATTTAAACCTACAAACATGGCTAAGGGTAAAAAGCACCCAGTTATTGTTAACGTGTATGGCGGCCCTCATGCTCAGCGAGTAACTAATAGCTGGCGTAGTAAAAACTTATACTTTCAATATATGGCGCAACAAGGTTATGTTATTTTTCAACTAGATAACCGCGGCTCTTACAATCGTGGTAAAAAGTTTGAAGATGCAATATATAAAAATTTAGGTGTTGTTGAAGTAGCTGATCAGATTAAAGGCGTTGAGTTTTTACGTACACTTG
Organism: Pseudoalteromonas sp. 3J6; assembly: GCF_903995135.1. Taxonomy (GTDB): domain Bacteria; phylum Pseudomonadota; class Gammaproteobacteria; order Enterobacterales; family Alteromonadaceae; genus Pseudoalteromonas. The sequence continues at coordinate 128,572 of NZ_LR877185.1, forward strand.
ATTACGTAGACCCTGCACGCATTGGTATTTATGGTCACAGCTACGGTGGTTATATGGCGCTAATGACCATGTTTAAAGCAGGCGATTACTTTAGTGCCGGTGTTTCTGGCGCTCCTGTAACTGACTGGGCCTTATACGATACTCACTACACCGAGCGTTACTTGGGTCACCCTGATACAAATGCGCAAGGTTATACCGACAGTGCTGTTTTCCCATATGCTGAAGGCCTTAAAGGCCCATTAATGATTTACCATGGTATGGCCGATGACAACGTGTTGTTTACCCATGCAACAAAATTGTTTAAACAGCTGCAAGATAACAATCAACAGTTTGAAATGATGACTTACCCAGGCTCAAAACATAGTCTTCGCGGTAAACAAGTTCAAACTCATTTACATCAAACTATTACTAACTTCTTTAACCGTAATTTTAATACAAACTAACTAAGTTATTCGACTAAAGGCTGATACAAGTATCAGCCTTTTTTTATGCAAATAAGATATATTGAAACGTCAACAAACAATAATTAAATCCATTTAAGCATAGGGTAACTAAAAATCTAAGCCTGAGCGCGCAACTTGTATTGTATTTAAATTAACCGCTAACAACTAAATATAAAAATTCAATATTATGAAAATAAAGCTCTATTAGCCTATATTTTAACTATGCTTATTAAAGAGAAGTAATGCTCTTATACAGGAACATGTTTATGCTAAATCTCCGTCGTTTTACTATATTTCAACGTCTAGCCATTTTAGTAGGGATTGTAATATTTGGTTTAATTGTATTGAGTATTTCGAGCTTGAGTAACCAATACCAAGCGCTCAAAAACGAGCAATACCTTAAAACTAAAAATGTGGTAGAAACTGCATATAGTACTATTAAGCACTATGCAGCCCTTGAACAAAACCAAACTCTTACTCGCCAACAAGCACAGTCTCAAGCAATCGCCTCAATACGCTCATTGCGTTACGATGATACTAACTATTTTTGGATCAACAATTATCAGCCAGCCATGGTAATGCACCCAATAAAGCCAGCTCTTGAGGGAAAAGATTTAACTAATAATAAAGACCCTGATGGCACCCCGTTATTTGTTGAGATGGTTAGCGTTGTAAAACAATCCGGCGAAGGTTATGTGCCTTATAAATGGCCAAAGCCCGGTAATGACAACCCCGTAGATAAAATTGCGTTTGTTAAAGGTTTTGATCAGTGGCAATGGATAATCGGCTCGGGAGTTTATCTTGATACCATAGACAGTGCCTTTTCGCAGCAGCGCACTATCATCATTATCAACGTTGTTATTATGATTATTGTGGTGGTGTTATTTAGCTACTTTATTGGCCGAAGCATTTTAACGCCGACTCGTTTAGCAGCGCAGATGATGAAAGATATCTCTCAAGGTGAGGGGGATTTAACTCGTACTCTCAACGAAAATGGTAATGATGAAATATCTCAACTTTCGAGATCATTTAATTTATTTGTCTCTAAAATTAGAGAGTCTTTAGTACTAGTCGCCAAAAGCGCAAACGATGTAAACGAGCATGCCCATGCTGTAGATGATTCTAGCAAAACCAGCCAGTCGTTTATTGAGCTTCAAAACGACAGTAGCACCCAAGTAGCCGCTGCAATGGAGGAAATGACTCATCAAATTCATGATGTTAGCCGTAATGCCGAAGCCGCTGAACAAGCCGCAAATGATACTGCCAGTAATGCATCAACGGGTAAAAATGTGGTATCTAAAACGATTACCGCCATTGAAACCCTCTCGAGTAATATAGAAACCGTAAGCAAAGTAACCGCTGATCTTGCTCAAGAGAGTAATAATATTGGCTCGGTGCTTGATGTAATAAGAAGTATTGCAGAGCAAACTAACCTGTTGGCACTCAATGCAGCCATTGAGGCTGCACGGGCAGGTGAGCATGGTAGAGGCTTTGCCGTCGTAGCCGATGAAGTAAGAACCTTAGCAAGTCGAACAGGTAAAAGCACTGATGAAATTCAAGCCATGATAGCTAAACTGCAAGAAGGCGCTAAAGCCGCAGTTGAGGCGGTAAAATCTAGCCAAGAAATTTCTATTTCTACGGTTGAACAAGCCTCTTCAGCAAATACATCACTGGATGAAATAGACAGGTTAGTATCGGTGATCACCGATATGAACGGCCAAATTGCAAGAGCAACAGAGCAGCAAACATCGGCCGCAGATGAAGTGAACTTAAGAATTAACGATCTATCGCAATCAACGGAGCAATCATTAGGTAATACGAAGGATTTAACCCTTGCCAGCGACAAACTCAAACAAAGCAGTGTTGAATTATCTAGCGTGGTATCGCGCTTTAAGCTGAGTTAACCTGAATTCCGGATAATAAATCTATCTCAAGCTAGAGAAAATTAAACATAAATATCATTTTGATTCAATGCGTTAGTAAACCTCTTAACCAAAGTTCAGGTTAATTAATACCTTTCACCAATTAAAAAGCCCTGATTTTCAGGGCTTTTTAGACTTATTTATAGATAATTATAAACAGTAGCGGGCAAACAAACTGCTTACTGAGGCCGCAGTTGGTTTACCATGTTGCCAATCACCACCTTCAACACCACTACCGGCAATATCCATATGCACATAAGGAAGTGGTAAAGTAGACTCATTACCATGCTTATCTAACCCGCCTACCACAGCTAAAAATGCCATAGGGAATTGATGACCGCGCGCTGTGACGGCAGAAGCCGCATTATTACTAGAAAGCACATCATCGGCTAAAGTACGTGGTTTTATAAAGTCATAATCTTCACGACGTGAGCGTGATACTTCAGCACCGTCAGCCCATAAATCACCACAATCAGCTAATTGACGTGAAATATTAGCACTACGTGCTGGCCCATTTTCTACATAAGCACCATATGGTCCCATCGCACGTGCAGCATGCCCTGTTAAAGTAGCCACAGTAAACAGCGTTGGGTTTATTTCGTTTACAGCCAAATCTTTCATTTCACTAAGTAAATCACCCATCGCTAGACGCCCCTCGGCATCAGTGTTACCAATGCGCACTCGCACACCTTCACGGCTAGTAATGATTTCATCAGGAACAAAACAATCTGAACCAATTGAGTTACGTACCACTGCTAAAAAGGCAATCACTTTAACGCCTTTAGGCTGGTAATCAGCAACTGCTTTCATAAATCCAGCCACAGAAGCCGCACCGCCTTTATCTCGGCTCATACCTGCCATGTAGCCGCCTACTTTTAAATCTGCACCGCCTGTGTCATAAACTAAGCCTTTACCAACAAACATCAGTGTGCGCGTTACTTCACCCTCTGGTACATATTCAAGTTTAACAACGCGTGGATGATGACGCTCTACTGCATAAGATGCACGAGCGACAGTACTTAGCATCGGATAGTGTTTATCAATGGCAGCCAAGTCATCAATCACATCAACGTTCACTGCGCTATTATTAAATAGTTCGCTACAGTAATCAGCAAAGCGTGGTGGTGCCATACGTTCAGGCTCGGTACCACATAAATCACGTGCAGCATATTGTCCAGCTGCTAATGCATTGACTGCTTTAATCGTTTGCTCATTGGCATCAATTAAACCGATTTGAGTAATTGGCTCAATACCATGACCATGAAATTCACGTGCTTCAAGAGGCTGCCATAATGCTTGGCATGCGCCTAAATAGGCCACTTCCAGCGCGTGTTGGTAACGGCTGTCGGTATTTAAAGCAGGTAAGTAAATAGCGGGGTTAACACTGCCTGACGCTTTAGCCTCGTTAATGGCTAATTTAGCCGCATCAAAATAGCGACGTACATCATCATAATCTCTATTTAAAGGGCCTGTTGGGGCTAATACAACACGTTTACCGGCAATTACTAGCAAGGTAACTTGATTACCTATGCGAGAGTCTACTTGAGCTTGATTTAAAATTGCATCACGCAGAGGCGTATTTGGTAAATGAGAAAAGTCATCGCTGATAATAATTAGTGCATCGTGTGATGCACAATCTAGGCTTGCACTTACTGGCTGAGCCAGCACTGCTTTTGGATATGCCATAAAAAAGGATCCTGTTAGAAAACGTAGCCCCTATTATTATTTATTTAGCAATTTATAACCAGTAAACTGCGGTAATCTGCATACTTACTGGCAACCTAGAGTTACAGCTTTTATACATCTAAAATACTCAGCTGTAAATTATGCTCTGGTTGGTTTTTAATACCAACACCAATTCCTAATAAACGCACAGGTTGTTGTAATCCGCGTTGATAGGCTTTGGCGAGTAACTCTTTAAAAATAGCCGTGTTTAATTGATGATTCGCTTGATCTGCTGAGGTCACAACAAAATTAGCAAATTTAACTTTAACACTTAACTTGTTAATTTTATTTTGTAGCTGCTGTTTGTTTAATCTAACCTCGAGCTCACCTAACAGTTGCGGTAATTGCTCCAAGCACTCATCAAGACTATTTTTGTTGTATTCATAAGTATGCTCCACGCTCAATGACTTACGAATCCGCTCAGTTGAAACCCGCCCTATATGCTCCCCCATACATTTTTGATATAACGACACGCCAAAATTCCCCACATGTTGCTGCATCCAATTAGCCCCTTTTTCGCGAACATCTTGGCCCATGTACAACCCTTTTAAATTAAGCTTCTCCAAGGTTACCTTACCCACTCCTGGAATTTTACCTAGTGGTAATTGGGCTAAAAACGAGTCAACTTGCTCAGGCAATACTACAAATTGGCCATTGGGTTTATTTTCATCGCTAGCAATTTTGGCTATAAATTTAATTGGCGCAATCCCCGCTGAAGCGGTCAGCCCTGTGGTATTAAAAATATCGGTGCGGATTTGCTCTGCAATTAACGTTGCACTGCCTTTAAATGCAGTACTGTCGGTAACATCTAGGTACGCTTCATCAAGTGAAAGAGGCTCTACAAGATCTGTATAGCGGTTAAATATAGCGCGGATTTGAGTTGATACTTGTTTATAAACAGCCATTCTCCCCGGCACAATAACTAAATCGGGGCAAAGCTGTTTGGCATGATAGTTAGACATAGCAGAGCGCACACCATATTCTCTGGCAATATAATTAGCGGTAGAGAGCACTCCACGGCGACTGTTACCGCCAATTGCCAGCGGTACATTTGCAAGCTTGGGGTTGTCGCGCATCTCAACGGCTGCATAAAAGCAGTCCATGTCTATATGAATAAACTTTTTCATCACACAATAACAACTGTTTATCTATACAGTTATTATTGTGGAATCTCTACTAATTAGCAAGCTTGTTGTTATTTAAAAAGAGCGCCTATTTTTCTTGGGCTTATTAAAGCAATACATCCAAAATAGTACTTCTAAAGAAAAGCCTAGTAAAATCAAAATAATCGCTCCTGCCTCATTACCCATAGCGTAACAAGTGAACGAAGCTATAAAAACAGTGCATGCCAATAACCAATTAATTATATTCTGCATCGTTATCTCCTTGTGTGTTAATAGTTACTATAGTCATGAATTCAAGGAGGTACAATTTTAGCCCTAGCATTTTTGCCAACTATAATTCCCTTGAGCTCATCCGACCATGTTGCTAATCTAAATACTTTAAAACCAAGAGCTATAAATACATGGAAACGTTTAAACAACAACACTCTATTCATACCGACATTACTGTAGCGTGGGGCGATATGGATGCCCTACAGCATGTTAATAACTGTGTTTATCTTCGTTATTTTGAAATAGCCAGAATCGATTTTTTAAATAAATTAAATTTATTTGATACTATCAATGCTAAAGCCACTGGCCCTGTGATCAGTGAAAATAATATTCGCTACAAACGCCCTGTAACGTTTCCTGACACATTAAGCGTAGGTATTACTATCAGTGATATTAAATCTGACCGCTTTGTAATGAATTACAGTGTATTTAGCCATGCGCAAAATGCGATAACCACCACTGGCATGTCAAAAGTGGTGATGTTTGACTTTAAAACAGGGCAAAAAGCCACGATCACAGAACCTTTGTTATCGGCTTTAAAAGCAAACTCAGAAAACAAATAATTAGGATTAGTAATGCAATATAGTCAATTAGGCAGTAGTGATATTAGTGTTTCTAGGGTCTGTTTAGGTAGTATGACTTGGGGAGTACAAAACAACCAGCATGATGCCGACCAACAGATAGCCTATGCTCTTGACCGCGGTGTTAACTTTATTGATACGGCAGAAATGTATGCAGTTCCTCCCTCCCCCGATACTTATGGTAAAACTGAGGAAATTATAGGGAATTGGGTTGCACGTAATTCACAGAAACGAAAAGACATTGTTATTGCAACTAAAATTGCCGGTAATGGGCTTTCATGGATCCGTGATGGTGGTGATATTACTCGCCAAGCTGTTATTGATGCAGTTGATCAGTCTCTAAAACGCCTACAAACCGACTATATTGACTTATACCAATTACATTGGCCAAATCGTCGCACTCCTCATTTTGCAAGGCAATGGCCTGGCATGCTTAAATTTACTGATGTCGATGCAAAACAACACACCGCTGACATGCTTGATATTTTAGAGGGCTTAGATGTGTGTGTTAAAGCGGGTAAAATTAAACACTGTGGACTTTCTGACGACACCCCGTGGGGAATTAGCCAATTTTTAAATTTAGCCAAAGAGCACAACTTACCAAAAATGGTGTCTATTCAAAATGAGTTTAGTTTAGCGCATGCGAAAGATTGGCCTTATTTAATAGAGCAATGTGTGTATGAAGATATTGCTTATTTACCTTGGTCACCTCTGGCTGCTGGGCTATTAACGGGTAAGTACCTCAATGGAGCGCGCCCTGAAGGCTCTCGCTGGACATTTATGCAGCGTAACGGTATTTTTCGTGATACGCCACAATCACAAAAGGCGACCAAAGAGTATGTTGAACTTGCACATGAACACAACATTACACCAGCACAATTGGCGCTAGCGTGGTGTAATCAAGTGGATGGCGTTACCTCATCTATTATTGGTGCCACTACTATGACGCAGCTAAAAGAAGACATTGATGCGTTTGAGCTAACTCTCAATGATGATGCGTTATCAGCAATTGATAGCATATTTAGAAATAACCCAATGCCATACTAGGGGCGATTTAATCACCGAACAAGATCTGCAGCCTGACAGGTTAAAAGAACAGCAAGGAAAAAGTACAATTCGATAATATTGATTCTTTGCTGTTCTTTATGTTTATTTTTTAGCCGTTACCAGTATAATACGCAAAAAATTTTCTAGGCAGATCTATTTGTAATGCAATCACTTCGTTTTTTATGTCTTGGCATTTTGGTCACTTTTGCTACTTGCAGTCATAGTAAAACAGCAAAGCCAATAGAAGAAATTTTATGGTTACAAAGTAAGACCCCCCCGTTTCATTTAAGCAAAGAAACAAAACAGCTTGGCTTATGCGATGATTTAACACAGCAGCTAATGCATAATATAAAAGACGTGAAGCACACCCGCTTAGTTTTACCGCAAAAGCGGATTAATAAATATATAGATGAGGGCAGGAACGTTTGTTTTCCATGCGCTATTTACAAACGCAGTGCAAATAAACAGTTTTTATATTCATTACCTACAGCGGTTTATCCCCCACATAACATCATAACTACCGCGGCAAAAGCACCTGAACTAACCTCTAAGCATGGTAATCCTATCAACTTAGTGGGTTTACTTGCTGATAAAAACTTCACTTACGGTCAAGCTGATGCGCGTCGTTTTTCTGTGCAGATTAACAATATTATTGAAAACTCATTAACTCACTCTAATGTTTCTATGAGCTGGAGTAGTGATAATGAAAGTGGTGTTGTAATGGAGCGCTTAAAACACGGCTCTTTAGATTACTCGCTTGATTACCCATTTATCACTAGCCACTTTAGCAAAGGCAATCAATCAAATATTGTAAACCTACCGATTGCCCAAAATAAAAATAAATTAGTTCCAATAGCCGTTGGTTGTGCGACTAATGCCCCAAATAATTTTGCTTCTATGGCAATTAAAAAGATTAATCACGTACTAAAAAACAATATTTTAACCTCAGAGCAATACAAAAATAATCAACAATACTGGTTAAATGAACACTTTGAGGACTTTAATAAAGCCTATAATCAATATGTGCTTAACTTTGATTCACAGACCAATGATGCTCCAATAAACACTGCTGACCAGAGTCAGAATAAAGAGCAACTTTAAACTCTCGCCCGGCGCTCACCATCCCTACGCCTGCAGGCGTGCCGGTCATAATAATATCGCCCTCTTCTAAACCCATAAACTCATTTACCTCTGCCAGAATTTGCGCAGGTTGATGCAACATTAGCTGGGTATCACCGTGCTGAATGACTTTACCATCAATATGTAATTCAAATATAAACGATGTCATTTCTGGCGTTAACTCAATAAAATCACTAAATAATGCTGAGCCATCGAACGCTTTAGCACGTTCCCATGGCAAGCCCTTTTCTTTTAAACTGCTTTGCAAAGCTCGCTTAGTCAAATCAAGTCCAATCCCTACGCCTGCAAGCTGCTTATTTTTTATCACAAAGCATAATTCAGTTTCATAATGCAACGTATCACCGTTATGGGAAGAGAGTAAGGTATCGGTGATCGCGCTATTAGGCTTATTAAAAATTACCATTTGCTCAGGGTGTTCGTTGTTTAATTCAGCAATATGCGCACTGTAATTGCGCCCCACACAGACTATTTTTGAAGGTTGTATGCTCTGCGAAGCCAGTTTTATTTGATTCATTCTCTCACCTGTTAATTACATAACGCTTTTAATATTTTGGCATACTCTCAAATTATTAATGCAAAAGCGAATGCAGTTTTATTATGTTTTTATGATAACTATTGAGCTTAATATAATCAATCACATAGAATGGAATAAAAGTAAGAAGGGACTAATTTGGTAGGTTTTTGTATACGCGGTTTTAAAGCAATAAGCAGGTACGTTTAGTACCTGCTTATTGATGTTTGTTAATAGGTTATTGACTACTTACAAGTAACACTACTTTGCTCGGCAGCATTTGATGTAATAGCCAGCTTAGCAATAGATACATGCCAATCACCTTGCGTGCTTAACTGCCAAGGGGAGAACACTTGTGCTAAATCAACACCCTGCTCTGCAAAACAACTTAAGTTGATGTTTAATGTTTGCCATTGACCTGATTGCTCAAGGTTATCAGTAATATCAAACTTACCCTGACAACTTTCGCCACAACCCATAGCAATCCACAGCGGGCTTGTTGCCCCTTTATCTACTTTAATTTGCATTTGCAGTTGGCCATTGTTTTCAACGTATGAACGTAAGTCAGATGGGAATGCCGCGGCTAAATTAACCTCAGCCAACGCTTGACCATTAAAACGAATGGCGCGTGCATCTTCTTGCACTTCTTTGTCAAATGTTTGGATGCTCACAGCACCTAATGACTCGCGGCTGCTCGCCACCGTTTTTTGTTGCTCGCCACTTTTTAATACCAACGACCATGGTGCTTTAATTGCACGCTCAAACAATACTAAATCATCCAGTTTTTCAGTCTGTTGAGTTTGCTCTACCAAGTCATCTTTAAGTACGTTGCTATCACCGTAGGTTAAGCCAAAACCATAAGGAAGTAATGGGCTATAAGCTTCGTCGTTGCGGTTTTCATTGTCGATTGGGTTATTCGGCCATGAAAACGATAACTTTCCTTTAAAGTCGTGGTTAATTGAACCGTCTGCATTTTTAAACAATACATCACTAATTGCATCACCTTCACTGCCTGGAAGCCAAATAGCAACAAACGCATCACTGGCATTTAGCTCAGCATTAACCCACATTGGGCGACCGCTAATAAATAATGATACAACAGGGATTCCCGCATCTTTAAACTTTCGCAGTAGCGCTAAGTCGCTTTTATTACCGCGCTGGTATTCTAGGTTATCAACATCACCATTACCCTCTGCATATGGTTGCTCACCAAACACCACAATGGCTACATCTGGGCGTGCTTTGTATTCCCCTTCAACACTCAGCATTGCACTGCCACCAGCTTGCTCTACAGTATCTTTAATACCTGCGTAAATAGAGCTGCCGCCAGGGAAGTCACTGTTGGTATTGCCTGTTCCTTGCCACGTAACGCTCCAACCACCCGACTGCATGCCGATGTTATCAGCCCCTATGCCTGCGACTAATACGTTGGTCTTAGGCGATAATGGCAGTAACTGCTGCTTATTTTTAAGTAATACTAGAGACTCGCGTACAGCTTGTTTAGCCACTGCACGGTGATCGCTACTACCAATAATTTCAGTTTTTCCAGAAAGAGGACGCTTCGCGGGGCTTGGTTTATCAAATAATCCTGCGCGCATTTTAACGCGTAGGATACGCGCTACCGCATCGTTAATTCTGCTTAGTGGAATTTCACCGCTATTAGCTTGGTTAACCAAGTTGCTAAATAGTGGTTTCCACTCATCTGGCGCCATGTACACGTCTAAGCCTGCATTAGCAGCTTGAGCACAGTTACTATTTGAACAGCCTTTAACTTGTCCATGGCCATTCCAATCGCCAACAACAAAGCCATCAAAACCCATTTTTTCTTTTAGTACATCGGTTAATAAGTATTTGTTACCGTGTATTTTATCGCCATGCCAGCTGTTAAACGAAGCCATAACCGTTTGCGCACCTGCACTCAAACCACCTACATAACCTTGTGCATGAAGCGCAAATAACTCTTCTTCAGAGGCGATATTATTACCTTGATCGTCGCCATTGACAGTACCACCATCACCTAAAAAGTGCTTAACGGTGCTAACTACTCGCGTATCTGATAAAAAATCTTCATCAACAGCGCCTTGCAACCCTTTAACGATAGAAGCGGAATACGCTTTCACTATTTCAGGGTCCTCAGAGTACCCTTCGTAAGTACGGCCCCAGCGGTCATCACGAACCACCGCAACAGTAGGTGCAAATACCCAATCTATACCGGTAACCATTACTTCTCGCGCAGTAGCGGCGGCTATTTTTTCAATAAGTGCAGGGTTGTTTGCAGCACCTAAACCAATATTATGCGGAAATAAGGTCGCGCCAATAACATTGTTGTGTCCATGTACCGCATCAGTGCCCCACATTGTAGGGATTGTGCTGCTATCTAAAGAATCATCAATAGATGCTTGGTACATTTCTTCGGCTAAATTAACCCAATCTTCAGGGGTTGCATGTTTATTATTGTTTGGAAATGAACCACCACCATTTAAGTAAGAACCAAAACCATACTTACGCATATCTTCAACCGTGATATTACGGATTTCAGGTTGGATCATTTGCGCTATTTTTTGCTCTAGCGTCATATTCTTTAGCATATCAGCGATTTTTTGCTCCATTTGAGCATCGCTTTTAATACCTGTTTCTATTGTTGGCCAAATTTCTTTTGGGCTTGTCGCATCACTAGCACTGTTAGAGGGTTGCGAACAACCGCTGCTGGTTATTGCTGCTAGCATCAGCGCAGTGATTGAAAAAGTGCGTTTAATAATCATAGTATTCACCTAAAACTCAAAGAGGAGTTGACGTTGTTTTTTTAGTACCAAACAGCGCGAAATAAGTAATATATAAATAGCAACCAATGGGCAAAATAAGAGCTAATTGCACACCTATGTTATCAGCTAGCATACCTTGTAATAACGGAATAATGGCACCGCCAACAATCGCTAAACATAAAATACCCGAACCCTGCGAGGTGTATTTACCAAGCCCCTGCAGTGCTAAACTAAAAATAGTAGGAAACATAATAGAGTTACATAATCCAACTAATAAAATAGCCCACATAGCCAGTGACCCTTGACCCGTCATAGCAATTAACACAAGTAAGCCTGCTAAAATACCGTGACAAGCTAATACTTTGGCTGCGTTTAATTTTTGCATAATCGCGGCGCCAGCAAAGCGCCCTATCATTGCACCTGCAAAATAATAGCTAATGTAATGTGCTGCTTGTTGCTCTGGTAAGCCTGCAATATGATCAAGGGTTAAAAAGCCAACTAAAAAACTACCTATGGCCACTTCAGCCCCTACGTAAACAAAAATACCAATCGCGCCTAAAATAAGGTGACGATATTTCCATACACTGCCTAAATCAACAAACTCAGTGTCACCTTGGTTTTCTGCTTCACTGTCAATCGCTTTACCTAATTTAGGTAACTTTAAAAAAGCAAAAATAATCGCCAATGTTAATAAACTTGCACTGAGCATTAAATAAGGAAACTTAACTTGTTCTGCTGTAGCTTGACTAATTTCTGACAAAATTAACCAACTACCAAACAATGGCGCAACAGTTGTACCTAAAGAGTTAAAAGCTTGAGTCATAGTTAAGCGCGAAGACGCTGTTTTTGCAGGCCCTAATACGCTTACATAAGGGTTGGCAGAGACTTGTAAAATAGTGATCCCTGAAGCAAGTACAAACAAAGCAAGTAAAAATAGCTCGTAAACATGTGCCTCTGCAGCGGGGTAAAATAGTGCACACCCTATCGCAGCAACAACCAAACCAACAACAATACCAAATTGGTAACCTATTTTACTGACCAGCTTCCCTGCAGGAATTGACATAACAAAGTAGGCACCAAAAAAACAAAATTGTACCAACATTGCTTGGGTGTAATTAAGGGAGAACATTCCCTTTAAATACGGAATTAAAATATCGTTTAGGCAAGTAAGAAAACCCCACATAAAAAACAAGGTCGTAAGCGATGTTAACGCAAAGGTGTGTGTAGACCCTGGTTTTTGGCTGTTTTCTGCTGCCGGTAGTGGCTGTGTGATATGTGCCATAGTATAATCTCTAATCATTTTTTAATTATCAGATTGTTACCTCTATTTTATTGCGTTTAGTAAAACTTAAAATGCAGATAATAGTTGCAACACCAAATGTAAGCGCTTACATTTATAGCATATAGAGAAAATTTATCAATTTATTTACAAAAATATTGTAAGCGCTTACATTGTTGTATTATGCAATTTATATTGCTTAGCTAACTACTGTAAAGCTCATTATTATTTGCAAGCTTAAGGACGTATCTCATTGTGTTTAAAACAATCTCCTTACCAGGCACGTCAGCCCTCTTAAAGCCGCCGTTTATTTTTGGGGTTGCTACAGCCTCTTTTCAAATAGAGGGAAGTTACGATACCCGCCTCCCCTGTATTTGGGATACTTTTTGTAACAAACCAAACACCATTGCAGATAACAGTAACGGCAACCAAGCATGTAAACACATTGAATATTGGCAACAAGATGTACAAATGATTGCTGATTTAGCTGTAGACGCTTATCGTCTTTCGATTTCTTGGCCACGCGTTTTACACCAAGATGGCAGCTTGAATATTCAAGGAATGTCGTTTTATAAATCGCTATTACAAGCTTTAAAAGCGCGCAACATTAAAACTTATGTCACTTTATATCATTGGGATTTACCACAGCATTTAGAAGACAACGGTGGTTGGCTAAATCGCGATACCGCGTATCAATTCGCTCATTACACTCATATAGTAACTCAACAACTAGAGGGCTTAGTTGACTCTTATGCGACCTTAAATGAGCCTTTTTGTAGTGCCTACCTAGGCTATGAAATAGGGGTACATGCACCAGGCATAAAAAGTCAAAAAGCAGGACGCCAAGCAGCGCACCACTTACTGCTTGCCCATGGACTCGCAATGCAAGTGATACGTAAGAATTGCCCCACGATAGAAGCCGGTATAGTACTTAACTTTAGCCCATCCTATCCGCTTACCACTGCTGATGAACGCGCTGCTAAATTAGCTGATGACTATCATAACCAATGGTATATACGGGCAGTACTAGAGGGCTGTTACCCTGAAGTGATTAATGAGCTTGCAAATGATGCAAAGCCACAGATTAGTGATGGAGATATGGCAATTATTAGCCAAAAGATCGATTTTTTAGGGGTTAATTACTATACCCGTATTCATTACAAAAATACTCCAGATCATTGGTTTAGCGAAGTTTCTTTAGAGAATGTTGCCACCACAGATATGGGCTGGGAAATATATCCGCAGGGATTGTGCGAATTACTGCTTTCACTAAATGATCGTTACACTTTACCTAAGGTATATATAACAGAGAACGGCGCAGCGATGGCTGATATATTAATAAATGGTAAAGTAGATGACATACAACGTATCAATTATTACCATAGCCATCTTAATGCCGTTCATAATGCAGTTGAGCAAGGCGTTAATGTACAAGGCTACTTTGCATGGAGTTTAATGGATAATTTTGAATGGGCCTATGGTTATGAAAAACGCTTTGGGCTAGTCTATGTTGACTACCAAACTCAACAACGTACCTTAAAACAAAGCGCAATTGCGTATCGTGATTTTCTTAAACAGCGCCAAAAATAATAACGAGTGGCTTTTATGCTGAGTAAAAAAGAAAAAGTAGCTTACGGCCTAGGTGACACGGCCAGTAATATTATTTTTCAAACCGTAATGCTGTTTTTAACTTTTTTCTACACTGATATTTTTGGTGTTTCGCCTGCTGTTGTGGGCACCCTTTTTTTAGTAGTTAGAGTTATTGATGCAGTAACTGATCCAATAATGGGCGCACTCACTGATGCCACTCATACTAAATACGGTAGCTACCGACCCTACCTACTTTGGCTTGCCATCCCTTTTGCCGTTATAAGCGTGATTACTTTTACTACCCCTGAGATGGATGACGCCAACAAAATTATTTACGCCTTCGTTACCTACACCCTGCTAATGTTAGTTTATACCGCAATAAACATTCCTTATTCGGCACTTGGCGGCGTATTAAGTAGCAACCCTAACGAACGCGTTTCTATTCAATCATACCGGTTTGTGTTTGGCATGCTCGGAGGTTTATTGGTTACAAGCTGCACTTTGCCTTTAGTAACATGGTTTGGTAATGGTAATAACGAAATGGGCTATCAACTTACTATGCTGGTTATGAGTTGCCTCGGTGTGGTGTTGTTTCTAATTTGTTTTCGTTACACCAAAGAGCGAGTGAGCAATCCACCGCATAAATTATCTTTAAAAACACAACTTCACGTTTTATGGCAAAATCAGCCGTTTAAAATCTTGTGTATGGCGGCTCTGGTATTATTGACCAGTATGGTGTTGCGCACGACATTGGCTATTTACTATGTAAAATATGTTCTTGGCAAAGAAGATTTAATCACCGAATTTGTAACCTTAGGTATGATTGGTAATATTCTAGGCTGCGCCTGCGCACAACCTTTAAGTAAACGCTTTGATAAAAAAGTGGCTTATGTTTATCTACAATATATTTCCGCCATATTGAGCTGCCTTGCTTTTTTTATCCCTAATGAACACGTTTTACTAGCGTTTTTGGTGTATTTTTTATGGTGTTTTTTCACTCAAATGGCAACGCCTTTATTATGGGCAAAAATGGCTGATACTATTGATTACGGAGTCTGGCAGAATGGCCGTCGACTCACGGGTTTAGTTTACGCAAGCATCGTATTTTTTATCAAATTGGGGCTTGCATTAGGCGGAGCGATTGCCGGTTGGTTACTTGCTTATTATCAATATCAAGCCAATGTGGAATTAAGCGAGGCAACTAAAAATGGTATTTTAACCTCATTCACACTTTACCCTGCGATTGGTAGTGTACTTGTGGCATTAATAATGAGTAAATACAGCCTAGACAATAAAACCATTAAAAAAATCACTGCCGATTTAACACAAAAAAGCAATTTGTAGCAAGGAATAGTATGGCCACCATTTATGAAGTGTCAAAGCTTGCAGGGGTGTCACTTGCCACTGTTTCAAGAGTAATGAACAACAATGCAAACGTAAGTGATGCAACCAGAAAAAAAGTCACCTTAGCCATGGAAGAGTTAGGCTACCGCCCTAACTCTATTGCGCAATCACTGGCTTCTAATTGCTCTAATAGCGCGGGCTTGTTAGTTTCAGAGCTTAAGGGTCCATTTTATGGGCCGATGATGAGCGGTATAGAGAACACCCTAAGAAACCAAGGTAAACACGTTATTATTACCGCAGGCCACAGTGACGCAGAGCGAGAGCAACAAGGCATCGAATTTTTAATTAGCCGTAACTGCGACGCACTTATTTTGCATGTTGAAGCTATTAGTGATGAATACTTAATAAAACTCAGTAAAGGCAAAACCCCGTTTGTTTTGCTAAACCGCTATATTGAAGAGCTCGCCGACCGCTGTATTATTCTTGATAATACTAAAGGTGGCTATTTAGCCACTAAATACATTATTGAATCGGGCCATAAAGACATTGCCTATATTAGCGGTCCACTATGGAAAAAAGATGCTCAGGAACGCTTAAATGGGCATAAACAAGCGCTTGCTGAATTCGCCATTAAATTTGATGAAAACAATTTATTTGAAGGTGACTTTGTAGAAGAAAGTGGCTCCGAAGGCTTCGCTACACTGTATAAAAACAACCCCGCCTTTACCGCCTTGGTGTGTGCCAATGACGAAATGGCCACTGGTGCCATGGTGAGTGCCAGAGAGCATGGTATACAACTACCTTCGCAGCTTTCAATTATTGGCTACGATAACGTGTTTTTTACCCGTCACGTTTACCCTCCGTTGAGCACTATAAACTATCCTATCGATGAGATGGGTAAAGTGGCAGCGCAGTGGGTACTTAGTCATGTTTATCAAAAAAGCGTACACCCTATTCAAACATTATTTGAGCCCGAGTTAGTTATACGCCAATCTGTGGTTAAACCTTTAACATCTAGGTAAGCTAATAGGCTGTTAAACAAGCTGATTGAGTAATGATAAATTTATTGGTTTTAACAATACCTGCTCTATTTCTAGTTGCCTGATATGCACAGCATCGGGCTCCATACCACTAATAATAACGCGCTTAATATTAGGGTAATGCTGTTTAATAAACCCAGCCAGCTCTAAACCGGTACCATCTGGCAAATGCATATCAAGTAATACTTTATCGTAATTACTATTATGCTCTAGTACTGCCTTACAGTCTTTAACACTTGCTGCTATATCGGTATCCACATCCAAGCTTTCTAGTAATAGCTGGGTAATTTGTGCGGCATCAGCATCATCTTCTACTAATAAAAAGCACTTCTTATCTCTACTCGGTTTAGGCATTGGCTGAATAGATGAAGTAGGCTGTTCTTTTTGCCCGAGCCTTAACTCTAAGCATTGATAAAGCAAGTGGGAATCTACAGGTTTGGCAATCATATCGTCAAACCCTAACGCATTGAGTTCGTTATGAATGCCTTTCATAGTTGCTGCAGTTAAGGCTATGATTGCGCCTTTAAATCCTAGCTTTCTAAGCTCAATAGCAGCTTCTTTTCCGCCCATTACCGGCATATGGATATCTAAAAATATAATATCGTAGGTAGTGTGCCCGTCTGCTAGCTGTTTTTTTACTTTTTCAAGCGCTTGCTTACCATTATCAGCATAATCTACTTCAGCGCCTGCTGAACCAATTAAGTGACCAACTAGCACGCGTAAATCGCGTAAATCATCAACCACCAACACTTTGCCGTTCACTTGGCAGGGGGCTACTTTTTGCTGCATATTGGGGGTTAAATCAAGTTTTAATAAATTGCGCTCTACCTGTCTGATATCACCAGGGTATAAGGAGATGGTAAACGTTGAGCCTTCACCGACATGAGAGTCTAATGAAATATCCCCCTGCATACGACTAAGTAGTTCAGAACAAATAGCTAAACCTAAGCCTGCACCACCTACTGAACGCGACTCTACATCAGCTATTTGCTCAAAAGGCTTAAAGATGAGAGCTTGTTTTTCTGGAGCAATGCCTAAGCCTGAGTCTTTAATACTAAAAAATAGCATTTCACGCTCATTGACTACTTCAGTCCACGCGTTAACCACAATCTCGCCTTGCTCAGTAAATTTAATCGCGTTATTGATCAGGTTAATGAGAATTTGTCGAACTCGAGTGGCATCTACACGAATAACTAATGGTAAAGGCTCCAGTGATTCAAACTTTAGTGATAAGCCCTTATCGAGTGCTGATACGCGCATTAAGGTAAATACGTCGGCCATTAAGCTATCAAGGTTAACCTCCCCTAAACTCAGTTCGAGTTTATCGACAGCAATTTTAGATAAATCTAAAACGTCATTCAGTAAGCTTAATAAATGCTTACCATTACGATAAATCACACCGAGCTCGTTTTCAGCCTGCTTGTTAAAGTCACTGAGCATCAACAACTCTGTATAACCTAAAATAGAAGATAGCGGTGTTCGTAATTCGTGGCTTAAATGTGCTAAAAAGCGATCTTTTGAACGGTTTTCAGCCTCGGCTTTTAAGCGTTCCACTCGCTCATCTTCTACATCACGGCGCGCTAATGCGTAGCGAATAGAGCGAGCAAACCGGCTACCACTCATTTCGTTTTTAACTAAGTAATCAACCGCTCCGGCATCAAGCGCAGCTGAATCGAGGGCATCGTTTGATTGCCCTGTAAGCATAATAATAGGCCCACAAAAACCATTTTTAAGCGCTTGTTTTAAAACACTCAAGCCATCAGATGCCCCTAAGCGATAATCAAGCAAGCAAATATCATGTTGATTTTTACTCAACACTTCCACCGCCTGCTCAGGAGAGCTTATCCAGTCTATGTCAAACACATGGGAACTGAGCTGCTCTAAATAGTCACGAGTTAAAATATAATCATCTTCATCGTCTTCAACCAATAGCAGTTTCGTTGCCTTTGCTAACATAGCGTCTCCTGTTTTAATAATATGCTTAATCGTTAAACGTGCTTGGTAGCTCTACAAACTCAACCCAGTATTTACCCAGCGTTTTCATCAACTCAACTAACCCGTCAAACGTAACCGGCTTAGTTATGTAAGACGCAGCGCCTAGGTTATAACCCTTAACCATGTCTTCTTCTTGCTTAGAGGTAGTTAAAATTACCACAGGGATGCCTTTTAGGTTTGGATTTGCCTTAATAGCTTCAAGCGCTTCACGACCATCCATTCTCGGCATGTTTAAATCAAGTAAAATTAAGCCTGGTCTTGGCGAGATGCTTTTATCTACAAACTTGCCTTTGCGCTCTAAATACTCCAAGAGTTCAACACCGTCTTCAACAAAATGTAATTCATTTAAAACGCGGCTTTCAGCAAGCGCATCTTGGGTTAATAAACGATCATCTTCATCATCGTCTGCCATCAAAATGGTAATCGGTTTTACGTTTGTTAATGGCATATTATGCCTCTCCTTGTAGTGTGAATAACTCTGCATTCACAGGTAATTTAATGATGAAAGTTGCCCCTTCACCTAGGGAGCTTATCGCAGCAATAGAGCCGCCATGTCGCTCTACGATTCGACGACATACAGATAAACCAATACCCGTTCCTTTATATTCTGAACGGCCATGCAAACGTTGAAATGGTACAAATATTTTATCCGCGTACTCATCAGAGAAGCCGATCCCATTATCTTTTACGGTAATAACATGCCAACATATTTCACTGTTATGATCTTCACTAAACTCACACACTCGTTCAAAGTCAACATTAACAACCGGGTCAACGTTAGGCGCTCTGAACTTCACTGCATTGGAAATTAAGTTTAAAAACAGCTGATGCATTTGACTCGGATCAGCCTGAATAATGGGCATCTCAACCGTAACAACCTGTGCATTACACTCATTAATCGCTATTTCTAAATCACCTTTTATATCATTCAGAATGCTGTTTAAATCGGTATCGGTAAAATCTTTACCTCGGGTCGTTACTCGAGAGAACTCTAATAAATCATTAATTAAATTAGACATCCTTTGTGCGGCATTTTTCATGCGGGCAATATAATCAGCGCCTTTTTCGCCCAACTCGTCTTTAAACATGCTTTCAAGCCGGTCACTAAATGCTTGGATTTTTCTTAACGGCTCTTGCAAGTCATGACTGGCAACAAAAGCAAACTCTTCTAACTCTCGGTTACTACGACTCAATTCATCAGAATACAAGGTAAGCTCTTGAGTACGTTCACTCACTTTACTGGCTAAAGTTTCATTTTGCATTTCAAGCTCGGCACGATACTCAGCCGCATTTTTCAAGTTCAACCTCGCCAATAAAAACATACCCAAAATCAATAATGTACTTGTAACTGCAGTAATACCAAAAGTGATTTTAGCTTCTTTCTTAATTTGTTCTAATTTCGAAAAATGACTAACTTTAAACAACAATTCACGCTCTTGAATATCATTAACCAACGCCCGAATCTCTCTGTAAAGATCACGCCCTTCATGTGTATTCAGCCTCAAAAGTGCGCGCTTTTCTTTATCATTTAATGCTAATTTAACCGTTTTTTTCAGCTCATCTATTTTAGCTTCAACCAGTAATAATAACTCAGCAATACGCTGTGCCTGCCCATCAATTTCAGAATGTAAGGCGCTTACATGGTTAGTTTGAGACTCTATTTGTGCGATAGCATCGTAGTAAGGCACTAAATAATCATCAGTTTGGGTTAATAAATACCCTCGCTGTCCCGACTCAGCTTGCACTACTGAAAGGTGCAATTGCTCTATCGCCGTACTTAGCATATTAGTGTTATCTAAACTTTGTTGAGTACGCGTTAGGCCTTGTATGGTATTAATGGCTAAAAAAGCATTACCAACAATAATACACAGCACTATGGAAATAAATAACGCCCATACTACATTTGCCTTGCCTTGCTGTTTGCGTTTAATCATTTATCGTCCTGAATTAATTAGGGTTACTTCGACTCTGAAATAAGCTGCAAACTGTCACTGCACGCTTGGCAATTAGCAATTATTTTATCCAGTGCGGCGAGTGCTTTATCTTTTGGCATATCGTTTTCAAGTACTAACTTAATTAGTTCAGCATTCATCGAAATACGATTTAGTGGCGCACGTGCGTCGTGTACCAGCTCATTCAAAGGTTTTGTTTTTTCTGACGATGCCATCAAAATCCTCGTTTTGTTGTTATTAAATTTGCATGCTGGTTATTTATACTCTCCAATACCACCATAAGCATTTAAACGGTTATATAAGGTTTTAGTACTAATACCCAGCATTTGTGCTGCTAAAGTTTTATTACCTTGTACCTTATCGAGCGTGGCATGAATAAGTTCTTTTTCAACTTCTTCAATTGTTTGCCCTGCTGATACCTGTTTGTCCTCAGGTTGAGTATTAACCCTTGAAAAAGGTGACTCTAAGTTGTCAGGTAATGTAATTGTGCTAGTTTGCGGGTCGCTCATAATAAAAGCGCGATGAATAGCATGGCGAAGTTCACGTACGTTACCTGGCCAGTCGTATGTTTGTAGCTCTTTAAGCTGTTCATTAGTCCACGCAAACGCTGTACCATTTTCATCGTTCAACTGCCCTAAAAATGCTTTTGCGAGTAATGGAATATCTTCTTTTCGCTCTCGAAGTGTCGGTATATCAATTGGAAAAACAGCGAGTCTAAAGTAAATATCTTCACGTAAAATATTATTCTGCGCTAAATCGGTAAGGGAGCGGTTAGTCGCTGAAATAACACGGCAATTTACTGGTAACTCACGATTACCACCAACCCGTGTTACTTTTTTAGTTTCAAGTACACGCAATAAATTAGGCTGCATATCAATCGGCATTTCAGTGACTTCATCAAGAAATAACGTTCCGCCATCGGCTTGTTCAAACACGCCTTCTTTACGGGCAATAGCACCGGTAAATGCACCTTTTTCGTGACCAAATAATTCACTACCAATAAGTTCTTTTGAAAGTGCCCCGCAATTGCTCGCCACCAGTGGACCTTCGCATTTACTGGCATTATGAATAGCTTGCGCTACCACCTCTTTACCTGCTCCGCTTTCACCCATAAGCATAACGTTAGCATTAGTTTTAGCTACGCGCTCTATCATGGTATAAAGCTGTTGCATGAGCGCAGACTCGCCAATAAGCGTGTCAAAATGATGTGTAATGGCGGCACTTTTCGCTTTTTTAACAGTTTTTTTCGGGCCGTTTAATACTAATTCTAAATCTTCACGTTGCAGCGGCTTTAATAGATGCGACACATTAGGCTCACACATCTCAGCTAAAATACCTTTAACCGAAGGGTGACCAGAAATAAGGGTGACTTTAGGCGATTGACCAATCATTTTTAAATGATCTAATAAATGCAAGCCACTGCCATCAGGTAACATAAAATCGAGCAGCACGTGATCGAAAGTATTATTTTCAAACCACTGATGTGCTTCTTTTAAACTGGTTGCTGTATTAATGTTGTGGCCAAGAAACTCAACAATATGGCAAATAACATCGCTGAATTCGACGTCGTCATCGACTAAAAGTATATTTAACATGAATAATCCCTGTGCTTTTTTACCATTCTACTTGCCCTTTAAAGTAAATGAAAGATATACATAATTAAGGTACAAAGTGCGGCTGTTTTATTTTTAATTCAATAGTTTAATCATAAGTAGCTGTATAGGCGCTGAAATAGCGCTATTTTATGTGGCTTATTAAATCTCTATTAAAGCAATTAATATAACTAACTGATATAATTTATTTTTATTACAGGAGTTGTTATGCGCTTATTAAAAACCTACATTCATCCCTCAATCAATATTGAGCAAGGTCGTCAATTTTCTCGCCCAACCGCTCGCGCTATTGCATTTAAGCAACAACACATTTTACTTATGTATACTCAGCGCTATGACGACTTTAGCTTACCTGGCGGTGGAATTGACCCGCATGAAAGCATTGAACAAGGGTTGATCAGAGAACTAAGTGAAGAAACTGGCGCACAAAATATAAAAATATGTAGCGAGTTTGGGCTTTACGAAGAGTACCGCCCTTGGTACAAAGATGACTTTGATATTATTCATATACAATCATACTGCTACCTCTGCCAAATTGATGAGCAACTAGGCCAAGCACAGCTTGAACACTACGAAAAACAAAATGGCATGCAAGCTAAATGGGTTGATATTTTTCAAGCGATAGCTCATAACGAACGCACACTTGCAAACAGTGACAAGCAAGGGCTATCGATTATTCGCGAAACTTACCTGCTAAAAGCTATTGCTGCACAGTTTTTTACCTAGGTGTTTAGGGCTGAATTTGCGGTTCGCTCAGCGATTTTTTACCCACATAAAAGCGGTATAGTCCCAGTAAGTTACTACTTAAAAATAGGCTTTCCATGAGTATTGCCACTGGCGAGCCGGCGAAAATATTATGTGTTATCCAAAAAGAGGTTCCCACCACCATACATAACCTTAAGTGCAAATCTCGATTTTGAAATGAAGCGATAGTTTGTATTAATGTCGCCACCAATGCGAAAATACTAAACCAATCTTGCCAAGTAAAATAAACGGCTAAGCAGCTTACTGCCATAAACCCACACATAGCCCAAGTATGCTTAAAGTAAATACAATAAAAATAACGCACCGCGGCAATAAACATTAAGCAGCCGGCACTGTTATAGCCCAATATAAAAAAGTGAGCAGAGGTTAATAATACTGAGGTAAATAAACAGCTTAAAATAATTCGTCGGGACTTAAACTGAAATGAAGCTAAGTCGAGTAAAGTAGCGGCTGCTACTAACGATTGGGCAATTAAAAACATAACACTCCAAAGTATTAAGGCTTAAAAATGGGGAGTGTATAGTGCTTTATGAAAACAGCACTTAACTTAAGTTAAGTCGCTTACGAATTCGTGACAACGAAATAGCCGAAATGCCTATATACATTGCCACTTGGCTTAAGCTTAGCTGCGCCAACCAATGAGGTTTATGTTTGAGTAAATAGCAGTAACGCTGCTCGGGGCTATTAAGTAATAAAAATGCCTCTTTGGCTTCTTTAAAAATAAGTTGCTGTGCAATAAGCTGCTGCTTAATCAGTTGATACTGTGCTTGCTCAAATAGTGTTAGTGGTACTTTAATTACATTGGCTTCGTTAATCACTTTTAATTGATAAAACGCAGGTGTTGAGGTCATCCAATTGGCAAACAACAACGCAAATTCATCTTTAAAATAAAATTCTTTACACTTTTGCACGCCGTCAATGTCGTCATGGATAGCGCCTAGAACTCCGTCCACAACTAAATACCCATAACTTTGCAGATCGCCTTGTTGCACTAATACGGTATTGGGCGCTATTAGTTGCTGAGGATACTTACCAGCCAATTGCACTTTAAACTTGTTTACTAGTGCTTCATAACTGTCGCCAAGCGATAAAAGTGGATTATCAGACATTAAAAATTACCATTTTTTCATTAAAGCATGTGTAATGTCAGCCGCTGATACACCCACCCTAGGAATATATTTTTGGCCACACCATAAAGGTGAAAAATCACTTTTAGCACTTTTTTCAGCTCGACTTCTTAAGGCTGTTATTGCACTGCTGGCATGTGGAAACGCAGGAACCCCATTTGGCATAGCACCTAGCTCTTGGATTACTCGATTTTGAATACCCCGAGCGGCTCTACCAGAGAACAATGTGGTCAGTGTGGTCTCATCTTGTTGCTGATCTAAAATAGCCTGTTGATGCAAAGCTGATGTTGTTGCCTCCTTGCACAGTAAATAAGCACTCCCTACTTGGACTGCACTCGCTCCTAACGCTTTAAACCGCTGAACATCATCGGCTGAAGCAATGCCACCAGCAGCAATAATAGGTAGTGATATATGCTTAACACAACGCTTAACTAACTGCTCAGTAGTTTGTTGTAAGCTTAAATCCATAGATAAAAAATGCCCTCGATGGCCACCAGCTTCTATACCCTGAGCAATAATCCCATCAGCGCCATTTTCACTAAGCCAAATAGCTTCATCTAAAGTGGTAGCCGTTGAAATTACTTTAGTGCCCCAGCTTTTTATTTGCGCCACAATAGTTTGCTCAGGTAAACCAAAATGAAAACTAACTACTGCTGGCCTATAAGGGGCAATTATATCAACAATCGATTGATTTATAGGTTGACGAGAAGCCCCTGCAGTTAAGCTTTGCGGGTCAATTTTATACTCTGTAAAGTAAGCGGCAAGTAATGCATGCCAGCACTGTTGTTGCGCGGATGTGTAGTCAGCAACTGCATGACAAAAAAAGTTAAGATTAAACGGCTTTGTTGTTTTGTGGCTAAGTATTTCTAGCTGCTCAACTAATTGTGCTGGGGATAACATAGCGCAAGGCAAAGAGCCTAACCCTCCAGCCTCACTTACAGCAAGAGCAAGCTGCTCGTTTTGAACACCCGCCATAGGTGCCTGAATTATCGGTAAAGCGGTATTAAACAATGATGGCTTCATTTGAACTCTCCCTGTAACTTTTTCAACAACTTGCAGTATTTACAGAACCATAGCAAAAACAGCAAGCAAACAACATCTAGATTTTAGTCATAAGTAATGTAAAAACTATTACTAACAGATAGTTATGATTTTTTTAATATCGAGAAACTAACTGGCTTTGGTTTTGCACCTACCCTATTACATAATTTGTTAGGAGGTAAAATGAGTAACACAGTTGATACGATCAATCCCGCAACAGAGCAAGTCATTAATAGCTATACATTGCTTTCTCAAGCTCAAGCAGAGCAAGTGATCGAAAAATCTCATGAAACATACTTAACATGGCGATTAACCTCGTTTACCGAGCGCGCACAACATCTAAATAAATTAGCCTCTTTATTTGAAAGTCAAAAAGAAGCCTTAGCAAAACTAATGACCGAAGAAATGGGTAAAGTCTATGAGCAAGGCTTCCAAGAAGTTCAGCTTTGTGCTGACATTTGTCGTTATACCGCTGAACATGGCGCCGATATGCTTAGCGACGAGGAGCGCGACATGCAAGGCGGTCGTGCAATAATAAGCTATCGCCCTACCGGCGTACTGCTGGGTATTCAGCCGTGGAACTTCCCACTTTATCAGGTTATTAGATACAGTGCCGCAAACATTATGGCGGGTAATACCACGGTATTAAAACACGCCGGTAATGTATTTGGTATGGCTGAGAAAATTGAAACGCTATTTTTACAAGCAGGCTTTCCTGAACACTGCTTTAGCAACTTACTGGTTGATGGTAAAACTGCCAGCGCCCTTATTTCACACTCAGCGATTAGTGGCGTAACCTTTACTGGAAGTGATGGCACAGGTAAAAAAGTGGCAGAGCAAGCTGCCAAGCATGTTAAAAAAACCGTGCTAGAACTGGGTAGTAACGATGCTTTTGTGGTACTTGACGACGCTGATTTAGCCCTTGCAGTTAAAGCATGTTTACAAGGACGTATTATTAATAACGGCCAAACCTGTGTTGCAGCCAAGCGCTTTGTGGTGGTTGATTCACTCTACAATGACTTCAAAGAAGCACTAAGCCAGCAGTTTAAGGCGATAAAAATGGGCGACCCAATGGATGAAGATACTGAACTAGGTCCTATGGCACGCGAAGATTTACGCGACAAAATTCATCAGCAAGTACAAGACTCTGTCAATGCGGGTGCAAAAGTACTTGTAGGCGGCGAAATACCGCAAAAAACAGGTTATTACTACCCCCCAACCGTGCTGGAAAACCTTAAACCGGGTATGCCTGCGTATGACGATGAGCTATTTGGTCCTGTCGCATCTTTAATTAAAGCCAAAGATAATGATGACGCTATGCGTATCGCTAATGATTCGCGCTATGGACTAGGCGGCGGTATATTTTCAAAAGATGAGAAGAAAGCCATTGAACTGGCCAAAAAGTATTTTGACACCGGCATGATCAATATTAATGGCTATGGTTTGGCACAACCAAACCTACCATTTGGTGGTGTTAAAGACAGCGGTTATGGCCGAGAGCATGGTGGCTTTGGGATTCGCGAATTTGTGAATGTTAAAAGCATCATGATTCACAGCTAATATCAGGTATCAGGTTAGTAAAATTAAGCACCGCGCTTGTCGCAAGCGTGGTGTTTTTTTGTCTAATAAATTTAAAAACCTGAGTTAGGCTGTTTTAAAAATTCAAGCTCTTCTTTGGTAGAGCCCCGCCCCAGTATCTTATTACGATGCGGATAACGATTAAATCTATCGATAATCGCCTTATGCTGATACTCAAAATCTAAGTTATTTTGAATACCTAACGCTTTATATAACTTCATTGCTTCCTTATGAATTAGCTTTGATTCGCTGTGCATAAAAGGCATATACAAAAATACGCGTTGCTCATCCGTCAATTCCTTATCAAACCCTTTCGCAATAGCGGTTTGCGCTAACGCTAGAGCTAATGCATCACAGGCAAATGCTGCGGGCTTTTCACGGTAAATATTACGTGAGAACTGATCAAGCACAATAATTTCCGCAAGACTACCTATCGCGCTTTCACGCCAATCAAATAACTCATTTACACTTGCTTGATGATGCAATTTACCAAAACGAGTTTTAATTTGTGCATCAAGCCCATCGTCTTTTTGCCACCACTGTTTAGGCTCAAGCTCGGTAAACCAAAAGTCGATAATTTTATTAAACATAATGAATCTCTTTGTTAACTAACGCTAAACCAAATAGTTTGCTACAAAAAACTTCGTCTAAAACCTTTAACCTAATATCTGTACTATACCTAGCCCTTTTCAAACATAGGTACTTTGCGTTTATCTGCTTTGCTCATTGCCAGCTCTTGTATATCTTGCTGCTTTTGCTCACTTGGTTTTGTTTCTAGGGATTGCTGATTAGCATCTTCAAATACCAATTCGGTTAATAAGGCAAAATGATCGGAGCCATATTTAGCAAGGCGCTTTATTCGTTTTACACTAAAGCCTTTTGAGTGAAACAAATGATCAAGCGGCCAACGCATAAAAAAGTAATTAGCATGAAAAGTATTAAAAAAACCACGGCCTTTACGGGGGTCTAAAAAGCCACTAATTTGCATAAATAAACGAGTACTGCGTGACCAAGCAACATCATTTAAATCGCCAGCGACTATCGTAGGCCGAGTTGAATCTTTAAGAGCTTTAGCCACCATTATTAATTCGCTATCGCGCGGGCGTGATGAATCTTCTTCGGTTGGGCTTGGTGGCGCGGGATGAATAAAATGCCCCTGCATTTTTAACCCTTGGTGGTTTTCAAATAAAATATGAATAGAAGGAATGTCATCTTCTATAAGTGCACAAATTTGTGCATCGAGTATGTTAAATTTACTAAATACATGCATGCCGTAGCGGTTATCTTTTGGGCACTGTACTTGATAAGGGTAGTTTTTTTTAAGCACAGACAATTTATCTTGCCACCAACTATCGCTTTCTAAGGTGATAAGTAAATCGGGCTGATATTTATCGACTAAGTTAATTAACTGCTCACTATGTCGATTCGACATCAGTACATTAGCGGATAAGATTCTGATGCTATGATCACTACTTTTTGGCGCTGTTAATACTTCTTTTTTAGCAAACCAAGTGTAGGGATAAATCCACTTAGCTTGAAGCGCACAAATAATTAAAGCAACAGCCGCTATTAATGAGTATGCAATAAAGTCGATTTGCCACATACCTATAAGTGCAACGATAATTACAGCGCTTGCTAGGTAGCACACCTGCAAGCGCACAAAGTCGCAACTACGTATCAAGTAATGCTGACTGTATGACAGGGGTAATAACGTTATTAATAACAACAAGCCAGTAACTATGACCAATACAGTGAGCATTTATAAATCCTAATAGCGCTGTAAAATAGAGAGTATTTCACGAGTGTCGTGCACTAAGTGAATAATAGTGCGATCAACTTCAACTCGCACTGTGTCTCTTTCTCGGTCTATTACTCTAGCACGCTTATAAATGTCATGCCCAAGGATATCACCTTGATGATAAGATCTGTGCCACCCTGGTGGAGTCCACCCTTGACGAATTAACTGCTTGGCTTGTTTCTTAGAAAGCCATTTTTTATTATTGTATTGGTTATATTTTTGCTTTTTCCAGTGATGCTTGTTTGCGTGTTTATTCGCATGCTTGCCTGCATGTTTGTCTTTGTGTGGTACAGCAAATGCGTTTGTTGCCGTTAGCGCAAAGACCATTACTAAAATACTGATTAGTGATTTCATGGCGATTCTCCAGTGTGATCATTACTGAAGAGTATTAACGGCTAAGCCTGAACATTACATGAAATGAGAAAAATTAACGTTGCTTGTACTGTGTTTTACAATGACTGCGCATAATCGCGGGGTCGCGTAACTTTAGGTGTTTAGTTTTACGCCCAGCATGGCGCTTACGCCATACTTTAAATGATCCGCTAGAGATATGCTCCCGCATAAAATTAACTAATTGAGAGTAATTTAGCCCATACAGATTTTCAATGGCCTCAAATGGCGTTCTGTCTTCCCATGCCATTTCTATAATGCGTGATTGCTGTTCTTGGTTAAACATATTAATTCCAAATTTGTTTAATACGCAAAAGTTAAATTTAGCGATCATCACTTGCTTGTGATGTTAAAAATATAACCTCTTTTCATTTATTAACTTTAATTAAGTGTATGATTAATCTACACACTGAAACCGGAGCTAAAAGGATGTTTACAAAACTACCTAAGTGGGTCGAATATGGTGCGTTTACCCTCGCTTTTGTTGCCGGTATGGTAAACGTAGTAGGTTTATTAGGGTTTGAACAGCAAGCAATTTCTCACGTTTCAGGGTCGGTGACTTCATTAGCTATTGAACTTACTACCAACATCCAGGCGGCGTTATTTTTAATTGCGATTGTACTGAGTTTTATATTTGGCTCGGCATTAACAGGCTTAATGCTTTCAGGCGGTTCACTTAAGCTAGGCCGCCATTACGATACGCTCTTATTTATTGAGGGTATTTTACTGCTGTTAAGCGCACAGCTACTTCAATATTCTTACCCTTACGCACTTACACTTGCTTCTGCGGCCTGCGGCTTACAAAATGCTTTAGCCACTAACTACAGCGGCGCAGTTGTGCGAACCACTCACTTAACCGGTATTTTTACCGATCTGGGTTTGATATTTGGTAAAGCCCTAAAAGGAGAAGCTTTTGACAGTAGAAAATGCTTGGTCTTTTTATTAATTATTGCCGGGTTTTTAGCCGGCGGAGTGGTAGGTGTATTACTATTTAAACATTACTCAGTGCTCACTTTAGTTTTTCCCGGCATTTTTTGTATTGTTTTATCGATTACTTATCGGGTTTATAGGTTGAGTGTGCTTTAACCAATTCACAAAATCCCCTACCCTAAACTTATCAAATTGCCGATGTGCTAGGAATTTATGAAATATTACTATTTATCCCCTTTGTTGTTATGCAGTCAGTTAGGTTTAATTAATAGTGCGAGTGCTGAAGATACCGCGCAATCAATTGAACGTATCACCACCACAGCATCACGTAGTGAAGCGCTTTCCACGCCATTACCACTGGTGATCAGTGTATTAAGTGAATCACAGCTTGAGCTTATAGCTCCTACCCACGTAGAAGAAGCGCTGCAGCGCGTTGCAGGTGCCAATGTGCAACGTGGAAATGGCCAAGAGTATTTACCAGCTCTGCGCTCGCAAGTACTTTCTGGAACGGGCGCTTGTGGTGGTGTTTTAACCGCAGAAGATGGAATAGCTCTTCGTGCAGCTGGTTTTTGTAATATCAATGAACTATTCGAAGCGCATAGCGAAATGGCAGAGCGTATTGAAGTATTAAAAGGTCCAGGTTCTGCGCTATATGGTTCTAATGCAGTGCATGGTGTAATTAACGTTATTACCCCTGATACTACGCAAGGTGCTGGTTTACTAGGCTTTGATTATGGCTCTTATGGTTATGCTCGCTATAAATTACGTGCAGGCCATGCCATGGATAATTCAGGCCTAGGTATTAATGCTAGTTTTACGGATGATAGCGGTTATCGAGATGATGAAAGCGTAAAGCAACAAAAAATAAATGTGCGCCATCGCTATAATAATAACAACCTAAGCTTAGTTTCTGGGCTTACGTATACTAATTTAGATCAACAAACTGCTGGTTATATTAGCGGTTTTCAAAGCTATAAAGATGAAGATATAGCACAGCAAAATTTTGATCCTGACGCCTTTAGAAAAGCTCGCTCGTTTAGGGCTTGGAGTAAAGCAAGCTGGCAATTAGGAGAGAACACTCTAGTTGTTACTCCTTATATTCGTGACCAAAGTATGGACTTTTTTAAACACTTTTTACCCGGCACACCACTTGAAAAAAATAGCCAAACTGGGTTTGGTCTACAATCGCTTTATCAGCATTATGTGAACGACAATACCAACTTGAAGCTTGGTTTTGATGGTGAGTTTACCCAAGCCGATTTTTTACAAACCCAAGATAAACCGACTCAAGGTTCTGCGTTTTTAGTGGCCACAGTGCCGCAAGGTAAACATTACGATTACCAAGTCGATGCCACCTTATATGCCCCATTTGCCGCTATTGATTGGCGGCTAAATAATTGGCTTATAACCGCAGGTCTACGTTATGAGCATATGCAATATGACTATCAAAACAATATGCTTACAGGGCGTACAAAAGAAAATGGCAGTGAATGTGGTTTTGGTGGCTGTCGTTATAGTCGCCCAGAGAGCACTAAAAACAGCTTTAGTAACCTTTCGCCAAAACTCGGGGTGAGCTATCAGCTTAATATTAACAATACACTATACGCTAACTTTTCAAGAGGCTATAGAGCCCCACAAGCAGCTGAGCTTTATCAATTACAACGCGAGCAAAGTACTGCCGACTTAGACGCAGAAATAGCAAATAATGCTGAGTTAGGTATTAAAGGGGTGTACAACAATACTCGCTACGGTTTGTCGGCTTATGCGATGAGCAAGCACAATACCATCTACCGTGACAGTGACTTTTTTACTGTTAATGACGGCCAAACTCGACATCGCGGCATTGAGCTTGAGTTAGCGCATAGCTTTAATCAGCACTTATCGGTTAACTTCGCAGGCACTTATGCCAAGCATACGTATTCGAATGAGCAAATCATTGGCAGCATTAATATTAAAGGTAACGATATTGATACCGCACCTCGAAAGGTTGCTAATATCGATTTTAACTGGCAAGCCAACGAGCATGTTAGTCTTGCTCTGCAATGGCACTATATGAGTCGCTACTTTACCGACCCTGAAAACTTACATGAATATCAAGGTCACGATATTTTAAGCTTGCGCGGCCAATGGCAAATAAGCCCACAGCTATTACTGAGTGCGCGAATAATAAATCTAACCAACACGGCTTACGCACAGCGCGCAGATTACACTAGTTTTACTGGCGATCGTTACTTCCCAGGAAAACCGCGTAATGCCATGTTGTCTGTAAGTTACCAGTGGTAAAACAAAAAATGCGCTATATAAACTATATAGCGCATTCTTTTTATTCATTTATTTGTTTATCTAACGGCCAGTACAATTAAACCTGGCACCACAAAGAACGACCCTAACACATAGCCTAATGCAGCCGATTTATTATTTGTACCAATTTCGGCTAACTTTTCAGCCAACTTAATCGGTATTTCACGTAGTACAGGAATTCCGTAAATTAGTGCAACCGCAAATACATTAAACATAACGTGTACTAACGCAATCGTTAGCGCCACTTCAGCCATAGGCCCTGTAATTGATGTGGCAGCTAATAGAGCGGTAATGGTTGTACCAATATTAGCCCCTAGCGTAAATGGATAGATTTGACGTGTAGTAAACACACCACTTCCCGCAAGTGGGATCATTAAACTCGTTGTGGTTGACGACGACTGAACCATAACTGTTACCGCTGCACCTGATGTGATACCCGCGATAGGCCCGCGCCCAATTGCACCATGCAGTATATCTTTTGCAGTGCCAACCAATGCTTTTTTAAGTAGTTTACCTAATGTAGTTACGGCAAATAAAATCAAACAAATACCTGCTATAACCATCGCTGCACCTAGCATTTTTGTGTCTAGGAAGCTAAATGCATCTTTTATTACACCCACAGCAGGTTTAACAAGTGGTTTAATAAAGTTGTAGCTCTTTAATGATAAGTCGGCATCACCAATAAATAGGTGCGACAGAGCTGCGGACATTTTTTGCAGCAAACCAAACATTATCTCAAGCGGTAAAAATATAATAACGGCAAATAAATTAAAGAAATCATGAACCGTTGATGCTGCAAACGCACGTTGAAACTCTTCTTTAGAGCGAATATGACCAATAGACACTAAGGTGTTAGTAATAGTAGTACCAATATTTGCACCCATCACCATTGGAATAGCAATACTTAACGGTAAACCGCCAGCAACAAGGCCCACTATTACTGAGGTAACCGTTGATGACGATTGCACTAAAGCCGTTGCCAAAGCACCTAATAATAATGCAATAAACGGGTTAGTTGCGAATGCAAAAATTTCTTTTGCTCCCTCAGTACCGCCCGACGCTAATTTAAAACCACCACTGACAGTGCCAACGGCTACTAGGACTAAATAAACTAAAAAGGCGATAGCAGCCCAGTTAAGCGTTTTTATTAATAGCGTATTGCGCTTTGATTCACTCATGTTTAAATCTCAATTTTTGTCTTGCCGATTATGGCATTTTGATGACGTTTTTGTTTCAGAGCGCATTAGAACACCTAAATATTACAGAAATATTTCAATTCGATTAACGTGCTTCTTTATTCATAACTTAAAAATATAAGGTTAAAAAATCGAGTATAAGGCAAGCCATAACTTTAAAAATAAGTAATTAAAAAATTGATATTAAATTACATAGCGAAGCACTGAGTAGGAGCAATTGAGCACTAAGTTAAAATGTATTTAAGTAATGAATTAACTAAGTTCTGATGATCTTTCAAGGTTGAATTTTCAGCTGTTCCAAAGGCCATGCTAAGAGGCAATTTACTCTTTGTTGCCTGAATGGGTATAGGTAAGGAACATGAGCAAGACGCGGAAGCTTTGCTCGTTTTTCACTTATTCTTACAGGGATGTAAGCCAGTAGAATAACGCAGGAGCAGTTATCGAACCCACAAGGTTACAAACCTCGTATCGCGATTGAATTGCTCTAGTTTTAACGAATCTCAATCCGCAAAGGTCAGTAGACCCTAGGTATTTGAAACGGTTTTATGGACTTTACCTGATATTACTAGAGGCATTGCCTAGCATTAGACTAGGCAATATTAACAAAGCATCAATTGATAATTGGATAAAAATTAACATTATGATTGATACAAATTCGCTTGTTTTATACTGGCAAAATCATTAAAACGTACCCCGTGTTGGCGCATCACTTCAAGGATTTTTTTACTGATCATTTGTCGTAAATAAAACGGCTGATTCGGCACAAAATGATGAATAGTATGAGTATGCCCAAAGTTAAAGCAAAATAAATTAAATGGCATAAATAAACGGCTAGTAATAACATGAGTTTGTTCAAGCATATTATTCACACCGCCGTAATAATGCATACTTGAAGTAACAAAATTAAGTGAGCTCGAACGCACAATGTTAGGCACAATCAGCACCACCATTAGAAATTCGAACACATTCATTACATCAAGTAGAAATACCGGTGAGTTAGCCGCAATTGGGGTAAATAAATTGATTAAATGAAACGCTATCACACTGTATAAAATAGCAAAATAAGCAGTGGTAATTGGAAAACCAGCATTAAACACTTTAAAAAAACTAAACCCTTTAATTTCTCTACTAAAACGTTTTGCATTAATTAATAAGCCGAGTAATCCATCAATAATTACTAAGGCACGTAAAAACGGATTTTTAATACCATTACCTACCAAACGTTCTTCTAAATCTTGCTCAGTACCCGACGTTTTATGATGATGTAAATGCATCTTGCGACGGTACCATGGGCTTATGGTATTAGGACGCATCAGCCACACGGTTAACATCATAAAATTATGCAAA
Source organism: Pseudoalteromonas sp. 3J6 (assembly GCF_903995135.1). GTDB lineage: Bacteria > Pseudomonadota > Gammaproteobacteria > Enterobacterales > Alteromonadaceae > Pseudoalteromonas. The sequence continues at coordinate 163,383 of NZ_LR877185.1, forward strand.
AATGGTTGGTTGCTAAAATACTGTTTATGAATTAAGTCGTGCTCAAGTTCATGAGAAATTGAGGTAGCAATCGCCGCTAAAATAATACATAGCCATGCGGGTATAATAGCAAAATAATACAGCGTGCCAATTCCTATTAACGCACTTAAAGAGAGTAGTAAAATAGCCATCCCTAAGGTATTTTGATGCATTAATAACGGGTGTTTTTTACGCAGTAATGCTTCTTCAGCCTTAATCGCTTTTACAATGGCTTGAATATTCTGTTTTGCGGTTGATTGAGTCATGATGTTTTATTCGCAACAAGAGGTTAAGGTATATAATACCCGAGTCAAAACACATTGCACAACTTAGCTAACTCATATCAATAAAAAATACGATTAAAGTCGAGCCCATGTTTACTATATAACCTGAACTCAGGATTATAAATCCATATTAATAAGAGTTCAGATTAAATAAACTAAAACGTTCACTAACCGAGTTTAGATCAGAACATACTACGTATAGCAATAAGCAACCCAAAAAAATTAATTTGTGTCAAGCATACCTAGATATGCTTGGTTATGCGTAAATACTAAAACTTAAAAGAAGCTTTAATAATTGCTATTTCTATGTGACCAGTAATAAGTATAAATAGTTAAACTAATACAACTAATAGCTAAAAAACTGAATTTATAAGGTTTTTACACTGTAGATCTTGAATTAAACAATACCCTCTCGAATCATTGCCAGCTTTTCAATACCGTGCTCAGGGGTCCATCTTTTGAACTCAACAAAACCATGCTTTTTATATAGCTTAATCGCGGGTTCGTTTACCAAAGCGGTTTCAACAACACTGGTTAATGGCTTAATTGAGGCAGTACGCGCAAAGTCATTAAATACAAAATGCATTAATCCATTAGCAATACCTTTTCTAAAATGTTCAGGGTCAACCACTAAGCTATTAATTTCTAATTGCTCGTTGGTGATTGCCAGCTCAATAACCCCCGCAAGCTGCGTATCGTCATAAAACCCATAAAAAAGCGTTTGCGAACTTTGTATATCAGTAACAGTGCGCGATAAAGGCGGAAAATTCTGCGTACCTATTAATTCAGCTTCTATTTTATAAGAGCGTTGAAAGGCGGTGTAAATTTGCTTTGCGACTGCCTCATTTACATTATCTAACTTTACAATCATCGACTGAAATTTCTGTTGTAGCATTTTTAGTTTTATAGACTGCCTCGTATCAGCTCAGTCCCCTTTTATTATTAACTTGCCATGTGCCTGCTTTTATAGCAGGTTATCAAGTAGCGAATTGAGGAAGAGATGGATTAAGCCTGTCACTTAATCCGCCCTCTTAAACTACGCAATTTAATCTTGCCCCCCTTGAACTCCATAAATTGCAGGACACTTTAGCTGAGTACTTAAAGGTAAGTAACAAGCTAGTGCGCCGAGGCCAATTACAAACAATAACGTCACAAATAACATACCAAACTGTATAATTTGTGGTATGCCACCAGCAATGAATTGCAATGGTTGCTGTAAAGCCAGCAATAACGCCATACTGAGAAGTATCCCTGTTACAATTGCGCTGCCATTTTGCTTAAACACTAACAAAAACAGCGTCATTGGTTTTGCGCCAACACACAAATGAATACCAATTTCAGCACGCCTTAAGAGTACTGAATAACGCATAATACCTATCAAACCAATACTAGTTAAAGCAATCGTAGCAATAATAATCATTAGTGTTGTGCCTGATACTACATATTGACGAAATAACGCATTATTTCGCTGATTACTTAATGGCTCCAATTGATGAACAGATAAGCCCGAATCAATAGATTGTAATAAGGTATTAAGCGTATTTTTTGTAACGTGCTGGGTATGTTTAAACTCGATGATAAATGAATTGTAACCTGCACGAGTAAGATAAGCTTTAGGCTCAAGCGACGTTTTCCCAGGTATCGGCATAGCTTTAACTACGCCAATCACGACTAAATCGTTTTCGCGCCCAGAAGTTATATCAAAACTTAAATGCATACCCAGTGCATTACCATCACTTGACATTTTTTCTGCAAGTACTTCATTGATAATTATAACATTTTCATTACTTTCAACATCTTCACTTGTAAAACCACGGCCTTGCAATATGGGCTGTTTCAGGAGTGAGAAGTACAGTTCATCAACAGATTTTCCATAGGGTAATAGAATTTGATTACTCGCTACTTCAACCAATGACCAAGTAATTAAGTTATCATTAATAGGTGATGAGGAGCGACTGACTTGCGCTACCCCTGGTAATAAAGCAAGATCATTAGCCACTTGCTTTAGTAATTGATTTGCTTTGTCTCTATCTGCTGCTAGGTGGCTTGCTAGGTTAACTTTTAAACTCGTTAATTGCTCAAGTGGCAATGTGAAGGCCTCGTCAATATTACTTTTATTTACGCTAAAAACTAAAAAGTTAATAAACAATAATGTACATGCCACGGTGACCTGAAAGGCTACTAAGCCCTGCCACACACGCTTACCTACCTGGACTGACATACCTTTACCCGCTGATTTTAAGCTAGTTATTAACTGTTGATAATTTATAATCCGGGTGCACAGAAATGCAAAAAGCGTGGTTAATATTAAGCCACTAAACAATGTGATCAGCAGTGATACTCCATTGATAGCAAGTTCATTAGCGCGCGGCAATATCGCCATCGCAAAATCACTCAGAGTTACCAAAAAAAATGCCGCTAACGCAAGTCCTATCAAACTTGCCAAACCAATTAGCAAGGCAATTTCCTGCCAAAACTGTTTAAACAAAGTAAATCGGGTTGCACCCAGTGCCGCACTGAGTGCCAATGTGTGCTTGCGCGCTGCTGTTCTTACAATAAACACGTTACTAATATTTACACAGGCAATAATAACCAAACCAGCTACGGCTAAAATAAGCCAATAAATATTTTTCGGTGTCTCTTTTAATATCACTTTTTGCAAGGAGTTAAGCTCAAGTTCGATATGCCAGCCCGCAAAGAACGCTTCGTTCGTAATATGCTGTTGCCATACGTTATCCACATACTGCGACAACTTTTTACTAGCCTGTTCAATACTTATATCGTTGGGTAGCTTAGCCACAAAATGGCTGCGCGAATAACGATTCCACCAAAACGGCTTAGCTTCTTCTGAGGTTAAATTGTAATCCCACGGCAACCACACATCTGTGATTTGACCTGTTTTAATCAGTGCAGGCGATTTAAAATCTGCGGCAGCCACACCTATAATTTTGAATTGTTGGCCGCCCACACTCAGTGCTTGACCTATTATGCTTTCTTTACTGGCAAAATCATTTTGCCATGCTTGATAACTGATCACTGCAACAGGGTTAAAACTATCTAAGGCTTCAGCCTGTGTAAAACCTCGTCCTAAATGCAGTTTAATAGCAAATATTTCAAACCACTGTGGAGTAACAAAGGAGGTGTTTACTATAGGTAAACCCGCTACATCATCGAGCCGTTGTTCGGCGTAATAGACCAATGCAGCTTGTTCAAATAAATTATGGTTTTTATATAAATCAATTAGTGCAGGGTAATTAAAAGCACGGGTATTGAGTGAGCCTGTTTGGTCAATTTGAGCATATTCAGCTTTTACTAGCCGCCCCTGTTCAGGGTATGGCAATGGTTTTAATAGCATAATGTAAGCAAGCGTTAATACTGTAATTAACGCTGATAAAACAATGCTTAACGTTGTAACAACACTCAAGCTGTAAACTTTATGATTAGCTATATTAAGTAATGCATTTTTTAAATTATACGTCATTGCAATACTCCGTTAAGTTATATCTAAATAGTCGTTGGCACTTTATTACTTTTGGATATTTCATTTTACTCTCTCAACAAGTTATTTAAGCACTTAACTGCTCTTTTATACCCAAAGCACCTAACATTTCACCATCTAGCAGCTTTAGTTGCCTTGTAGCCATATCACTGTAACGCGGATCATGTGTCACCATGCAAATAGTGGTGCCAGCGGCGTGTAATTCACTTAGCACTTGCATCACTTGGTCGCCCGATTTTGAGTCTAAATTACCTGTTGGCTCATCAACTAATAGTATTGCAGGCTCTGCCACCAATGCCCGAGCGATCGCCACTCGTTGCTGCTGCCCACCCGATAACTGATTAGGTTTGTGACTCATACGGTGCCCAAGCCCCACCTTTTCAAGGCAGGCCTTTACTTTTTCAGCAATGACTTGCTTGCTCGGTTTCGTGTGATGGTAACGCAGTGGTAATGCCACATTGTCAAACACACTCAGCTCGTCGATTAAATTAAACGACTGAAAGATAAACCCTATTTTTGCATTGCGAATATCAGCAGCCTGATTTAGCGAAAGTGACGACACGTTTTTACCTTCAATAAAATATTCGCCGCTGGTTGGCATATCAAGTAAACCCAAAAGTGAAAGTAATGTTGATTTACCACAACCAGAAGGCCCCGATATCGACAAGTATTCACCGCGATAAATACACAAATCAATGCTGCGCAGTGCATATGTTTGCAGCTCTTGTGTTTCAAATACCTTACTAATTCCGTTCATTGCTAATACGACATCGGCTTGGGTGTTCGTTATTTTTTGCTCTGTCATTATTTTTGTCCTGTTCATTAGTTAATTAGAATTTCGCTATTGCTGCGAGTAAGGTTGGTTAAATCTGAAATAATCAATTGCTGATCTAACTGCGCACCACTGAGTATTTCGATAAAGCGCCCAGCCTCGCGACCAAATTTGATATCAACCAAGTGTGCGCTTTGCTGCTGTGAGTTTACCTGATACAGATCTCTTACACTGTGCGGTTTTACATTTGCTGGGCGCTCGATATAAGTAACATCTTTTAGCTGTGCGACCTCAATATTGGCATCAACTGTTAATTGCGGACGAACATTTTCAGGGAGCTCTTTAGGCAGCGATAACTCGACCTCTACGGTATTGTTGACCACCACAGGGCTAATGCGCACGACTCTTGCTTTAACAACCCCCCGACGGGTGTCGACATGGGCAAGCTGCGCTAATCGAATATCATCCACTTGATTTTGTGGAACCTGAATTATCGCAATGAGTGAATCAACCGAGCCGATAAGCGCAATTTCTTGCCCAGGGTTTACACTTTGCCCAAGCTCAACCGGCAAGCGCTGGAGTACGCCATCGATTCCCGCTGCAACAGATAGATTAGCTAGCTGGGTTTGTGCCATAGCCACGACCCCTTGTTGTTGTTTAATTTGCTCAAGCTGAACATTTTCAGATTCTATGTGCACAGCTTCTAGTTGCTCTGCACGTTGCTTCGCTATCGCTAATTGCTGTCTTAGTTGTTGCTCGTCTAATCTACTACGCTGATAATTAAGTGTTGAGACGATCCCCTGTTCAACTAAACTGGTTTCAGCTTTTAATTTTAGTTTGGCATTTTCATAAGCAGCATGGCTTTGTGCCACATCAGAAAGTTCGTTTAATTGCTCGCGGGTATTGTTTAATCTTAACTGACGTAAATTAGCATTGAGTTTATTAAGCTCTTGCTGCGCACTTTTGAGCTGTTGCTCAAGCGCTGGATTGGCTAATTGCACTATGATTGAGTCACTGGTCACAATTGCACCGGGCTTTAATAAAATAGCCTGTACTGTGGCGGGAGTTTTTGCCGTTAATAATTGCTGCTGCGCAGATTTAAGCTCACCATAACCTGTAACCGTAATGGAAAGCGCACCTTGGCGTACATCACTAATAATTATATTACTGCGCGATACAGACCCCCCCCCTTGACTGTTGCGCTGATAAATCACTCCTATAATTAAAATAACAGCCAGTAATAAAACGAGCTTATGCCAGAGCGATAATTGCTTTGCTACTTTTGTTTTTACTATGTCCATCTTGCACCGTATTATGATTTGTATATGTAAGCTAAGGCGAAACACGTGCCAACATTAAAAATCAATAAATACAACAAATTAAAGATATTCACTGTATAAAAAGCCTTATAAAGCGGCGATACCGGACTACCCAGTGCCAGTTTGAAACTGCTCAGGCAGTAACGATTTCAATACACTTAATACTGCAACCCCAAAATCGGACTCAAAGAGTCCGAAATCGGAATAAAACACCTCATACAACCACCTTTAAATAACTAACAAGCTGAAATACAATAATAAAATCACTGGCATAGAAATCGCTATACGCTACAATCACCCTGCGCTTATTCACCTATTTGGAAGTTTATGTCTGCCACTATTTTGATCATCGAAGATAGCCCTGAAATCCGCCTAAGCGCGCGTTTTATATTAGAGGATAACGGCTATCAGGTACTCGAGTGCGACTCGCCTTTTGCAGCACATACTCTAATTGAAGGTAGCCTGACGATTGACCTTATTTTGCTTGATATGAATTTTACTCGCGACACAACCTCGGGTGACGAAGGTATGGCGTTTTTAAAGCATTTACATAAACAGCAATTAGATATTCCCGTCATTGCAATGACAGCATGGTCGAGCGTAGATCTAGCTGTGCGCGCTATGCAAAACGGAGCGTGTGACTTTATTGAAAAACCATGGCAAAACCAGCGCTTATTAAAACTAGTTGATCAACAACTCACGCTTAAAAAGTTAAATAAACAAAACCAAAAATTGCAGCAACAGCTTAGCGATCATGACACATCTGCATTTGTGTATCAGTCACGCGCTATGCAACAACTAATAAGCCAGTTAACTAAAGTGGCGAAAACCGATGCTAATATTTTACTGACAGGTGAAAATGGCACAGGTAAAAGCCAGCTAGCACAATGGCTTCATCAGCAGTCTTCGCGTCATACACAACCGTTTATCGCAGTAAATATGGGAGCAATTGTTGAGTCTTTATTTGAAAGCGAAATGTTTGGCCATAAAAAAGGCGCATTTACCGATGCCAAAAGTGAGCGTATTGGCCGTTTTGAGCTGGCCGATAACGGCAGTTTATTTTTAGATGAAATAGCCAATATACCTTTGCCTCAACAAGCAAAACTATTGCGGGTACTCGAAAGCCAAGAGTTTGAAATGGTCGGTTCGAGCCAAACAAAAAAAACTAATGTACGTTTAATAAGCGCTACCAATGGCGATATTCTCACACTAATAGCCGAAGGCCTGTTTAGAGAAGATTTATATTATCGCGTCAATACCTTGGAATTTGTGATCCCGCCGCTTCGCGAACGCATTGAAGACATAATCCCTTTATGCGAGCACTTTATAAATTTACACACTAAAAAATACTCAAGTACTGTACTTACATTGAGTGAATGCGCCAAACGGGCATTAAACCACTACTCTTGGCCCGGCAATGTTCGCGAGTTAAGCCATGTGATAGAACGCGCAATATTATTATCAACAACCGAGATATTAACTGTCGATGACTTAAACCTGCAAAACAGTCAAAACAATAACGCGTTACCACTTATGACACTAGAGCACGCAGAGCGCCAGTTAATTGATCTAGCCCTTAAGCAAACTCAAGGACATATCCCTAATGCCGCTAAGTTATTAGGTTTAGGTAAATCATCTATGTATCGTCGCCTAGAAAAATACGGTATTACTGGATGAAAACACGATGAAACCGAATTGCCTTTATCAATCGTCGCTTGAGCGCAGCTTAATTGGCTTTGCGCTATTGAGCGCTCTTTTTTCCGCATTAGGCTGCTACTTGATTGGCCAGTATTTTGCTTTATCTATTGTTACTTCAGTTGGGCTCTCAATCTTATTTTTAGGTATTTACCTTAAGCTGTTTATTCGTACCTACAAAAAAGTAATCAACAGCTTTAACCGCAATCACGCCCACTTGGATGCCATTTTAAACGAAGATTATAACCAGCTCGTTAAGCCCACTTATCAGGCAGGGAGTATTAACCAATTACAACAAAGTTTGATTTCACTAAGTGAAGAGTTGTTTAAAAAGAAATCGCGATATGATCAGCATGTTTTTTTGGTGTACCAATTAATTGAACATTTTAATGTGCCTATCATGGTGCTCGATCAACATAATAAACTCAGCTATGCCAATAATGCATTTAGCGAATTTAAACAGACTCAATGGCAAACTTTACGCTATTCAAGCGCTGAACAATTAGGGCTTACAAAGCAAGACACGCATTGGCAATTTAGCGATGTTATTACAGCTCAGCAATGGCAAATACGCCATAGTGAATTTATAGAGCAAGGCAGCTGCCATCAACTTATTGTTATGATCGACATCACTTCTGCACTTCGAGAAAACCAACTACAAGCATGGCAGCAAATTATTCGCGTACTCGGTCACGAAATTCGAAACTCACTCACCCCAGTTACTGCAATGGCTGAAAATCTCGCCGTGAAGCTCACCGAACCACGACAAGTACAAGCACTTAACGTAATAAGTGAGCGCTGTAATTATCTTAATGAATTTGTCACTCGCTACGGTGACATAAATAGACCACTGGCACTCAACATAGTTGAAATAGACACAGCTGCATTTTTAAAACAAGTCTGTGAAATTTACCCTGATGTAGAGTTTAGCTGCGTTGCTTACGCCAAAACCTTTAAAGCCGATCGCACGTTTATGCATCAAGTGATGATCAACTTGATAAAAAATGCTATTGAAGCAAGCACTCCACCGGTAAAAATTGCGCTAAGCATACTCAAGCAAAGCAAAGTAAACTGCATCACCGTTGACGACAATGGGCAAGGCCTTGCCAACCCCAACAATATTTTCGTACCGTTTTACACTACCAAACAACAAGGGCAAGGGATTGGTCTAAGCTTTTGTCGTAACGTGATAGAGCAGCATCATGGTAGTTTAAGTATAGCGAATAAAGAAAAACACCAAGGCGTAATCGCGACAATGTTGTTACCTGTTTAGCTCGCAAGATAATTAGCTTAACTAGTGAATATTTTGTAAAAGCAGTTACCACCCTAGAAAACCTATTAAAAAAACAAAGTATTACCAAGTGGCAGGACTTTTACCTATAACAGCGGCACCTCACGCGCCGCTCAAGTCCGGCAGCTCAAATTTAAGGCATAAAAAACAACCAATTTGGTCGGGGCTATAAAAAGTGGTACCAAGTGGCAGGACTTTTACTTATAACAACGGCACCTCACGTGCCGCTCAAGTCCGGCAACTCAAATCTTAGGCATAAAAAAAAACCAACCAATTTGGTTGGGGCTATAATCTATATAGCTGAGTATATAATTCATCCTTGAAGCTGCATCCATCGTTCATCCATGAACTCACTTCGAGTCACTGCGAAACTGCGTTTCGGTTCACTCTCACCCAGCGGCCGGACTTTTACTTATAACAGCGGCACCTCACGTGCCGCTCAAGTCCGGCAACTCAAATTTAAGGCATAAAAAAAACCAACCAATTTGGTCGGGACTATAAAAAGTGGTACCAGCGGCCGGACTTTTACTTATAACAGCGGCACCTCACGTGCCGCTCAAGTCCGGCAACTCAAATTTAAGACATAAAAAAACCCCTGCTAAATCTAGCAGGGGCTATAAAAAGTGGTACCAGCGGCCGGACTTGAACCGGCACGCCTTTCGGCAGGGGATTTTGAATCCCCCATGTATACCAATTTCATCACGCTGGCATCATTTTTCTTTAACCTTCTAACACGAGAAGATAAAGAAAAACCACTTAAGAGTGAAAGATTATGTACCCTCTCCCATCTCATTGCCTAGCATTATACAAACAATGAGCAAAGCGGCAAGCGTTTTATGTATTAAGCGTGATCGACCGCTTAACATTTAGGCAACCATTAACATTTGAGCCAATACCGAGTTAAGCACGTAGCGTAATAGGTAGTATTTAACGGCTTATTTGCTAAACTATCGCGCACATTAACAGTGAGAGTATATTTATGTCGGCTGAGTTTCCACGAGCAGGGTTTTGGCGTCGTTTTGCGTCATTGGTGTACGACACATTAGCTATTATCGCTTTTGCGATGCTAACGGTGGTATTGTATTTATTTGCTATTCAAGGGCTTATTTCCCTTGATGTTATTGCCCTTAATGGCGCTGAAGATGTATCTGCACGTATTCAGGATTCACTATTACTTTCTGGTATTCGCAGCTCGCTGCTGGTGCTTGTTGGCTTGGTATTTTTTGGTTATTTTTGGACAAAAAGTGGGCAAACAATTGGTATGCGAGCATGGCGCTTAAAAGTACAAACCAACCAAGGAAGTTTAATTAGCTGGCCACAAGCTATTATCCGCAGTATCAGCGCATTACTTGGTTTAGGGAATTTAGTGGTATTAGTCGACTTTAAAAATAAAAAAGCACTGCAAGATTACTTATCAAAAACCGAAGTAGTTACGCTCACCAAAGAAGAAAATAAACGCGTTTATCGCGAACTAGATTAATACTTAATCTAACTAATTGGTATAACCTCAAGCTAAAGCATAAAAAACGCGGCACTTTTAAAAAAGGCCGCGTTTTTTATTTAAGCTTTAAGTCTAGCTACACCCGCTTATTCATTAAATAAGCTGCAAACCCAGTAAATAAAATGCTCGGCAGAACGGCGCCTATAATCGCTGGAATTTGATATACCATTACCACAGGGCCAAATATCTCGTTGGTTAGGTGGAACACTATCCCCGTTATAACTCCCATAATAATTCGTGCCCCCATAGTTACGGTTCGCAGCGGACCAAATATAAACGACAAGGCAACTAACAACATCACAGCAATAGACACTGGCTGCATTAATTTACGCCATAGTGCTAAATCATAGGTACTGGTGTCTTGCTCATTTTGCTGCAAATAAGCTAAATATGACCACAATCCTGAAAACGACAATGACTCTGGTTTTACTGAAACCACGCCAAGTTTTTCACCGGTAAGCTGAGATGGGTAAAACTCTTCAGTAACTTGCTCCGTGGTAATAAGCTCTTCACTGATCAATACTTTGTTCACATCGCGCAGTAGCCAGCCATTATCACGCCCTACTGCTTCTTTTGCTTTAGTAATTTGTGTAAGTAGCAACGACTTATCGAAGTGGTACATATTTACGCCGCGGAGCATGCCATTTTGGTCAACATCTTCAATATTAATAAAATTACTGCCGTCTTTAGCCCACACGCCTTTTTGCGCATTAAATACATCCCCACCATGAATAGCTTGGTTACGCATTTCCTTTGCATGCAACTGAGCGGCGGGCGCTCCCCACTCCCCTAATGCCATTACGCACAGGGCCATAAAAATAGCGGTTTTCATTACCGAGCCAATAATTTGTAAACGCGACATACCCGCGGCTTGCATCACTACCAGCTCACTATTAGAGGCCAAAGCACCTAGTCCAGTTAAGCCACCAATAAGTGCTGCCATCGGGAAAAAAACCACTAAATCGCCAGGCATACTATAAATGGTATATAACAAGGCGGTCATAATATCGTAACTACCACGGCCAACCGATTTAAGTTGCTCTATAAATTTTATTAAAGTACTGATCCCCACCAACACCATTAGTGCAAATCCAGTCGTTTGCATAATGCTACGGCCTAAATACCAATCAAGCGTTTTCATCATATGTGTTGCTCCCGTTTAGTCACGACAGCCTTCAGCCAAACACCTAATGGGCGGCCTTTAATAATTAATAAACTACCTATAAATAATGCACTTAGGTGAATCCACCATAGGCCAATAGAGGGCGGAATTTTCCCATCTTCTACCGCAAACTTAGCCGCGTTGAGTAAAATGAAATACCCTAAATATAAGCTCAAAGCCGGTACTAATTTAGCAAATTTACCTTGGCGTGGATTAACAACGCTCAGGGGTACTGCAAGTAAAGTTAATAATGGAATAGATAACGGAATAGCTAAACGCCATTGCCACTGTGCAATTGCTTCTGGGGTATTAATGGTTATTAATTCACGAGTTGGCACGGCTTCTAACTTACGACGTTGATGTTCTATTTCTTGTTCGCGAATTTGTACGCTGTAGCCATCAAACTCAGTTAAGTTAAGTGAAGGCGCTTCGCCATCGGTCTCGTAACGTTTACCATCAGTAAGTACTAACTGCTGTTCACCATTCTGTGCTTCAATAACAACACCTTGCTCTGCATAAACTAATCGCGCTAAGTCGCCTTTTTCGCTATCGGGGAGTTGTGCCACAAAAACTTTGTTGAGCTCTTTGCCGCTATTTTCAATATTATGAATAAATACCACAGCTTTTTCGTTACCGGTTTGCTGAAAACGCCCAGCTCGAAGTGCAGATAAACCAGCATCAGCCTTGGCTTGTTCTTTAAGTTGGTATTCTTGTTCGCTTGCCCACGGTGCAATATACAGGGTAAGCACCGCCGCCAATAACGCTAGGATGACACTTGAAATTAGCGTAATACGCACTACATACCACTCACTCACGCCACAGGCTTTAAGTACAGTCATTTCACTGTCAGCGTAAATACGGCTATAAGCTAAAATAATCCCTAAAAATAAGCTCAGAGGCAAAATTAATGATGCTAACTGCGGTAATTTAAGCGCAATCATGGCAAACACAAGCTTTGCTGGGATACTCCCTTCTGAGGCATCACCAAGAATGACAACAAACTTTTGCGACAAAAATATGGTCATTAAAGTTAAAAATACGGCGACCTGCGATTTTAAAACCTCAGTGGTCAAATAACGGAAAATTAGCAACATTCGCCCCTGTTAAACATGGAATTTCAATATAGTAATAAAAAACAATGAGTGAACGAGTTAATTCACTCATTTTAAATGAGTATTAAGCACACATTATAAGCCATCAATATTAATTATCCTACCTAACATCACGATATAATGTTGCATTAGTAACCCTTAAGCATATAAAGTTCAAATACACAGTAAGAGTCGAGTAAAATCTACTAATATTAGCGCTAGACCTAAAAATTTAGGTAAAAAGACTAGAAAACACATTTTTAGTCCCAACTTAGCTTCTATAGATGACTCAAAATCAGGAGTGACAATGGAATTCAACGTAAAAAGTGGTAGCCCAGAAAAACAGCGCAGTGCATGTATTGTTGTTGGCGTATACGAACCACGCAGGTTATCCCCCATTGGTGAACAACTTGATAAAATCAGCGATGGTTATATCTCAAATTTATTACGCCGTGGCGACTTAGAAGGTAAGCCTGGGCAAGTACTACTATTACACCATGTACCCAATATTTTAAGCGAACGTATTCTACTCGTTGGCTGCGGTAAAGAACGCGAACTAGACGATAAACAATATAAACAAATTATTTCTAAAACTATCAACACCTTAAACGAAACAGGCTCGATGGAAGCAGTGTGCTTTTTAACTGAGCAACACGTTAAAGGCCGTGATACCTATTGGAAAGTGCGTCAAGCGGTAGAAACAACCCAAGACTGTTTATACACCTTCAATCAGCTAAAAAGTAAGAAAGTAGACCCACGTCGTCCACTGCGTAAAATGGTATTTAACGTTCCTACGCGCCGCGAACTGACTATAGGTGAAAGTGCCATTGAGCATGGCCTAGCGATTGCTGCTGGTAGCAAATTGTGCAAAGACGTTGCTAATATGCCGCCTAATATTTGTAATCCAGCGTATCTTGGCGAGCAAGCCAAAGAACTTGAGACTAATTTTGACAACATCACTGTTGAGCTGATTGGCGAAGATAAAATGGCAGAGCTAGGTATGAACTCATACCTAGCAGTTGGTCGTGGTAGTGATAACGAATCGGTTATGTCGGTAATTAATTACAAAGGCGCAGGCGATGACCAAGCGCCTATCGTGTTAGTTGGTAAAGGTTTAACCTTTGACTCAGGCGGTATTTCATTAAAACCAGGCGAAGGCATGGATGAAATGAAATACGACATGGGTGGCGCTGCTGGTGTTATTGGTGCTATGCGCTCGCTTGCACAAATGCAGCTACCTATAAACGTAATTGGCGTTTTAGCCGGTTGTGAAAACATGCCAAGCTCAAACGCCTATCGCCCAGGTGATATTTTAACCACTATGTCTGGGCAAACGGTTGAAGTACTTAACACTGATGCCGAAGGCCGTTTAGTGTTATGTGACGCGCTAACCTATGTAGAGCGTTTTGAACCAGAAACCGTGATTGATGTGGCAACATTAACAGGTGCGTGTATTGTTGCTTTAGGTGCCCACGCTACAGGTTTATTAGCAAACCATAATCCACTAGCGCATGATTTATTAAAAGCGTCAGAGCAAAGTGGCGATCGTGCATGGCAACTGCCATTATGGGATGATTATCAAGATCAACTAGAAAGTCCATTTGCCGACTTTACTAACTTAGGTGGCCGAGCTGCAGGTACTATTACAGCGGCCTGTTTCTTATCTAAATTTACCAAAAAGTATAACTGGGCTCATTTAGATATTGCGGGTACGGCATGGCGCAGCGGCGCTAAAAAAGGCGCAACGGGTCGCCCTGTACCTATGCTAACTCAGTATTTATTAAACCGAGCAGGCATTAGTGAAGCAACCCAAGACTAACAAACCTGTATAAGGCTTCACAGCCCAATATAGAGTATAAAATAAGGCGCTTTTAAAGCGCCTTATTTATTGGGTATTAATTGAAGCAAGCCCCGTTATATGGCAAAATCCCCTTCTTAATGTGTGTGTATTTAATAACAGCACAATCAATGTCATGGGAAATCCCGATACAATGAACATGAATGCCCAGTTTTTCATTTTAAAGCAACAAGATGAGTCATTAGCTAAAGCCGATGATCACTTTGCTTTAGCAGCTAAAATAGCTGGGCAACAGTATCGGCTTGGTCAACGCGTATTTATTTTTGTAGATAGCGAAGCAACCGCCAACAGCATTGACGAAACTATTTGGACATTTGATGCCGACAGTTTTGTGCCCCACAATTTACAAGGTGAAGGCCCAAAAGGCGGCGCACCCGTAGAAATTGGCACAACACCACCTGTTGGTAATCGTAAAGTATTAATTAACTTGGCCAATCACTTACCGGATTTTATTCGTCGGTTTAACCAAGTTTTTGATTTTGTACCCGTAGAGCCCGTAGCAAAACAAGCCGCTCGTGAGCGCTTTAAAAAACTACGCCAACTCGGTGCCAATATCACCACGCAAGATATTAATCGCTAACGCTCACTGCGTACAAAGCTAACTAACTCATTTAAGTACTTATTTAAGGTTCTGTGTAATGGATAAAACCTACAATCCGCAAGATATTGAACAGTCTCTCTATCAAGACTGGGAACAAAAAGGCTACTTTAAGCCATCAGGCCAAGGCACCCCATATTCAATTATGATCCCGCCGCCAAATGTCACGGGTAGCTTACACATGGGCCACGCTTTCCAAGATACCATCATGGATACCTTAACGCGTTTTAAACGTATGCAAGGTAATAATACATTATGGCAAGTAGGTACCGACCACGCAGGTATTGCCACGCAAATGCTAGTAGAGCGAAAGCTTGCGGCAGAAGAAGGCAAAACACGCCACGATTTAGGCCGTGATACATTTATCGATAAAATTTGGGAATGGAAAAACGAGTCTGGTGGCACAATCACTAAACAACTTCGCCGCCTAGGTGCTTCTGTTGATTGGGACCGTGAACGTTTTACTATGGACGATGGCCTATCAGAAGCTGTTAAAGAAGTATTTGTACGCCTTCATAAAGAAAACCTAATTTACCGTGGTAAACGCCTAGTAAACTGGGATCCAAAATTACACACTGCGATTTCTGATCTTGAAGTAGAAAACAAAGACAAACAAGGCCATATGTGGAACTTACGTTACCCACTAGCTGATGGCGTAAAAACGCAAGACGGTAAAGACTACATTGTTGTAGCCACTACGCGCCCAGAAACTATGCTGGGTGACTCAGGTGTGGCAGTAAACCCAGATGACGAGCGCTACCAAGACCTAATCGGTAAAGAGGTTTTACTACCAATCGTTAATCGTCGTATTAAAATTGTTGCCGATGAACATGCCGATAAAGACAAAGGTACGGGCTGTGTAAAAATAACCCCTGCGCACGACTTTAACGATAACGAAGTTGGTAAGCGCCACAAGATGCCCATGATTAACATCTTCGACAAAGACGCGGCTATTTTAACCCAAGGTGAAACATACACCTTTGATGGTAAAGAACTTGAATTTGATGCGCCAATTCCTGAGCGCTTACATGGCCTTGACCGTTTTGACGCACGTAAAGCGATTGTTGCTGAATTTGAAGAGCTAGGCCTACTTGAAAAAATTGAAGACCATGGCCTAACTGTTCCTTACGGAGATCGCTCTGGTGTGGTAATTGAACCACTACTTACTGACCAATGGTATGTACGTGTTGCACCACTTGCTGAACCTGCAAAAGACGCAGTTAAAAACGGCGACATCCAATTTGTACCTAAGCAATACGAAAACATGTACTTTTCGTGGATGAACGACGTACAAGATTGGTGTATTTCACGTCAGCTTTGGTGGGGTCATCGTATTCCAGCTTGGTACGACAGCGAAGGCAACGTATACGTTGGTCGTGATGAAGCTGAAGTACGTCGCGATAATAATATTGCAGATAGCGTAACACTAAGCCAAGACGAAGACGTTCTTGATACGTGGTTCTCATCAGCACTGTGGACGTTCTCAACCCAAGGTTGGCCAGAAAATACCGATGATTTAAAAACCTTCCACCCATCTGACGTGTTGGTAACTGGTTTTGATATCATTTTCTTCTGGGTTGCGCGTATGATCATGATGACGCTGCACTTTATAAAAGATGAAAACGGCAAACCACAAGTTCCTTTTAAAACCGTGTATGTAACTGGCTTAATACGTGACGATAACGGCGATAAAATGTCGAAGTCAAAAGGTAACGTACTTGACCCGCTAGACATGATTGACGGCATTGGCCTTGAAGACTTAGTACAAAAACGTACTGGTAATATGATGCAGCCAAAACTTGCCGCTAAAATTGAAAAAGATACCCGCAAAGTATTTGCAAACGGGATTGAAGCACACGGTACTGACGCACTGCGCTTTACCTTAGCAGCGATGGCTTCAACTGGTCGTGATATTAACTGGGATATGAACCGCCTTGAAGGTTACCGTAACTTCTGTAACAAATTATGGAACGCAAGCCGTTACGTATTAATGAACACAGAAGAGCAAGACTGTGGCTTTAACGATAGCGAAAAACAGTACTCATTAGCTGATCGTTGGATTCTAGGTCAATATGAAGCCACGGTTAAAACCTACACCGAGCACCTTGATAACTACCGTTTTGATTTAGCAGCGAACACATTATATGAATTCACTTGGAACCAGTTCTGTGATTGGTACCTAGAGCTTACTAAGCCGGTATTATTTAAAGGCAATGAAGCACAGCAACGCGGTACACGCCATACACTTATTACGGTACTTGAAAGCTTACTGCGTTTAATGCACCCAATGATGCCTTATATTACAGAAACAATTTGGCAACGTGTAGCACCACTTGCAGGGCTTGAAACAACAGGCACTAGCATTATGGTTCAGGGGTTCCCTGTTTATAACCAAGCCAATGTTGATTCACAAGCGATGGATGACTTAGAGTGGGTTAAGCAATTCATTTTAGCAATTCGTAATATTCGTGGTGAAATGGATATTAGCCCAAGCAAGCCGCTATCGGTATTACTAGCCAATGCATCGAGCGACGATGTACGCCGTATTAACGAAAATGAATCGTTTTTAGCGTCACTCGCTAAGCTTGAAGCATTTACTCTGCTTGAAAACAAAGACGATGCCCCAGCGTGTGCAACCTCTTATGTTGGCAACCTTGAGATTATGATCCCAATGGCGGGGTTAATTGATGTCGAAGCTGAGCTTGCACGTATAAACAAGCAACTTGAAAAAGCTGAGAAAGGCCTAGCGCAAGTGCAAAACAAACTGGCTAACGAAAAGTTTGTTAACAATGCACCTGAAGCGGTACTCGCTAAAGAAAATGCTAAGCTAGCTGAATTTACCGATGCTAAAACAAAGCTACTAGAGCAAAAAGTTAAAATAGAAAGCTTATAATTAAACCAGTACGAATGGCTTATGCCATTCGTAAACAGTTAATTTATAAGTATAAAAAAGCCGCTTACTTCATATGAAGTAAGCGGCTTTTTTGTGTCTAGGCTCTAGGCTCTAGGCTCTAGGCTCTAGGCTCTAGGCTCTAGGCTCTAGGCAGAATTAGAATGTGTAGTTGTACTGTGCGCCTAACAATACTGCATGACCTTTTGATTCAAAAGACCATTGCTGTGGTAATGTTTCGCTTTCTACTTTTTCAGTAAAGTTTTGTGTTTTACCACGTAATACGCTCACACCTAAATCAACATTTGAGTTTTCATCGATCGCATAGTTACCACCAAACGAGAACCAAAAACGGTCTGTATCAGGGATAGAAATTGATAAATGCTGTTGTGATACTGGTGATTCATCAAACGCAAAACCAGCACGAAGCATTAAGTTTTCACTGTACTGGTAATCAGTACCGATTGAGTAGCGCAGTGCATCAGAGAAATCTTCTGTTTTTTCAAACGCGCTGAACTTACCACCTGTAGGTGCAGTAACTTGTGCTTCTAATGAATCAAAGCTGCTCCAACCTGTCCACAATACGCTGTAGTGAACGCCTAGTTTTTTATCTAATTGGTGAGAACCAGAGAACTCAGCAATTGCTGGTAATGTAATTTCAACTGAGCCAGGTAATTCAACTTGACCGTTTAACCCACCTGGAATAAATGAAGGTAGTTCATTCGAGTACTCACCTTCAAAAGTAATATCTGTTTCTGTACGGTAATTAAAACCAAAGCGGCTATTTTCATCTAATTGGTACATTAAACCAACGTTTAAGCCGTAACCCATGTCATCACCTTCAAGGTGAACAGCATCAGCACTTGCAGGAATAGATGCAATAGCAGGGTTTACTGGAGGTACAACACCAAACTTACGAATAATCTTCGCTTCTGCATAAATTGCATTTAAACCAATACCAAAGCTAAACTGCTCTGAAACTTTATAAGCAACGCTTGCGTTCATGTTTACCGTAACAATTTCAGTTTCACCGGCAATTTGGCCAGCTGCGTAATCATCGTTAAACTCAGTTGCTAAGCCAAAGTTAGAAAATGCACCAAAACCAACTGATACTTTATCATTTACTGGCATAGTGAAATAACCAGCAGGAATAATCGCGCTCGGTGCGATGCTGTCATCATCTAGTACGCTGTTATCTAAACCGTAGACATTACCTGTACCTTCAAGGCTCACGTCAGGAATTACAGCCATAGCTGCAACACTAAGTTGCTTCTCTTTAAACAACGTCATTAATGCTGGGTTACGTGCAACCACAGACGCATCGTCTGCTACAGACGCTTCACCTGCGTATGCGCGGCCTAAACCAGATACGTTTTGTTCAGCAAGCTGAAAAGCCGCTGCAAAGGTATCAGCTGAAACAAATGCCAGCGATGCCGCAATAAGAGTTTTAGTAAATTTCATTGTTGTGTCCTTAGCCAAACTCACTGTTTGGATAGCTATGTGTGTTGTTATTAGGATTTCAAACCCGCGTACACTACCTTAATTTTTTATAAAAAACTCTAATAAAACGTTAAAAAACATCAAAAAACACGTTTTTTAACTACATTTTAACAACTATTTAAAACTCATCGGAGCAGAAGTATGGTATTAGAGTATATACTCTAATGCTATTAATTCTCATTTGCATTGACTTACCTTGCGTTGCAATTTACACTGCCAATAAAGTCACCAAGGGAGAAGACAGTGATCATTTTACTTATTGTTACAGCGCTTATTTTTTGCGGTATAAGTGTTTATTTTTTTTATAAAGCAAATTATTGCGCGTGTACGCAGGCAGGTAAATGTGACAACCCAGTCAATCACTATTGGTTAGCAGCCATTAGTATGGCGATTATTTCTTTGGTTTTTTGCTGCTTAGCACTGCATGTAGAATTAGGTACGTTATTGTGGATAACGTTAATGGGTAATTGCTTTTTAGGTGGGTATATTTCTGCTAAAACAAACAGAAAAAGACGATGCCAAAAGACTAAAGCAGTAGATGCTCTTTTAAAAGTCGAGGCAAGTTAATTTTATAATCAGCAGGTTTTACACTTGCTTGTATTTTTACTTCATCATTATTTAAGCTCAAATCAATATCTTTTGCGGTAACATGATGGTTATGTTTTGCGTTATAAAAAAGCTTAACTTTAGGTTTAATTGGGTTTGAATGATTGCCCTCTAGCACCAAGGCCAAACGCTCATTGGTTAACTTAACAATAGTACCCACAGGGTGAACACCTAAGCACTTTATAAATAGCTGTACTAACTCTGCATCAAATAGCTGTTTGTTTGCCAACAAATAACGCAGTGCATTTATAGGCTCGTCCCCTTCTTGATGCGGCCTGTCTGCTGTGAGTGCATCGTATACGTCAACAATCGCTAAAATCCGAGCAGGACGACTTATTTTGCTGTCATCGACTCCTCGAGGATAACCAGAACCATCAAGGCGCTCATGATGATTTACAATCATATCCAGCATTAAAGTGGTGATACCTTTCTCACCTTTTAATAACCCTAAGCATTGTGCAACATGCTTTTTTATTGCCGTCATCTCATTACCCGTAACTTTGCCAGGCTTTGAGAATATTCCTTGAGGTAATTTAGCCTGCCCTAAGTCATGCATCAGTGCCCCCATAGCAAGCTCCTGAACCACTTCGCGTTTATACCCTAAATACTTAGCGAATACCGCTGTAAATATGGTGCAATTGATCATATGACGCCAGTTATAGCTATGCTTATCTTTTATGCGAGTTAAAATAGTCATAGCATGTTCATTGCGAAATACAGAGCTAACTATTTCATTACTTATCTCATTAAGCGCATCAGTATTCAGAGACAAACCTGAGGTTAAATCACCAAAAATACTTTGTAGTTTTCTGTTGTGGGCATCATAACTAACGCTGGCTTTGGCAAACTCTTGTTGCAAGCTGACAACTCGCTTTTTACTGGCGGGCTTGTCTTGATTTGTAGCAGCGGCTTGTGGTTTTTCTTTTTCTTTATATTTAGCCGGTACAGCTACATCACTTTTCGTAAAATCAATAAGAAGCTCTAGCACTCCTTCAGTGATTAAACGCTGAATTATAGATTTATCACGTACCAAACCGCTGGTTTTAATTTTTATACCATCCACACTCTCCTGCTGCTTCGTCACGCTATTTACGTACATGCCGGGAATGAGCTCTGATATAGGTAAGGTAACTAACATAAATGTGAGGGGTTCTATAATTAAGGGATATTTACTTTAATAGCATTATTTGGCTATAAAAGTCTAGCTTTTGATTTTAGGGTAATAATAAATCATTAATACTAACAATCTTGCGACTGTTAATACTAAACTAAAAACACAGCACTGAATATACGCCTAACGGTGTAAATTAGATCGCTACAAGCATTATTATTTAACTAAGAATAAAAATAGCAAGCTAGTTTAAATAGCTTTAATGGTTTTTAAGGGGAGTAAAAAGTAAACGCAAATGGCGCTCTCGGTAGGGATCGAACCTACAACTCAGCCTCCGGAGGGCCACGTGATATCCATTTCACCACGAGAGCACATTTGTTGCCGCCACATCAACTCGCGATATCAATGCTTTAGCATGCGTAATGATAAAGGCATCTTGGTATAAATACCAGCATGTTGCGTTTACATGTCTATAATTTAAACTAATCACTTAACAAAAGGCGAAAAAAGCGCTATTTATTTATATTCTATAAAAAAACAGTAACGCTTTAGATACATATTATCTATTATTGTCACTGAACGGATAGATTTAAACATGAGGAAGTAATTATGAAGTTAATGTCAACAGAACAAGTTGCTGAGTTTTTAGGAGTTAAAGTCGAGCGAGTTAAACGTTTAACACGCGAAAGCTTACTTATTGCCAAAAGTGAAGATGCTAATGGCGAACCACAGTATGACTCCGATGAAGTAGCTAAATATAAAGAGCTAGCAGCTCGATTTGGTGGGCTTTAACTCCCCATTGATGCTAAAAGCTCATCCAATTGCGCGCGCAGTTCGACAACTTTGTTGTTGATAGCGCGTTGCTCATACCAGCCTATACATAACAGCAAATAAACTACTTGGTAGCACTCAAGCTTGTGCATAGATAGGTAAAATAGCTCTGATGGGGTATATACTTGATAGCTTTTAAGCAAAGCCTGTTTAGTTGAACTATCTAAGTTAAAACTAACGGCTAGCGCAGCAAGATCAAAATAAACATCGTTAGTTTGAGCGTATTCAAAGTCAATTAAATAGACGCTTTTTGAGTTAACGATTATATTTTCTTTTACTAAATCATTATGGCAAAAGCCATGTTCTATGGGCATATTGGCAATGTTTTCTAGTACTTTATTTAAGTGCTTTTCAAACTGTTTAAACACCAATAAATGCCGATAGGCTTGCAATTGTGATGCAATATCCATCGTTTGAGTATCAGTTGTATAAGCGTGCACTTTAGCCAGCTTAGCCAATAGCGGCATAGCTAAATAAGACTCTGCAACCTCTCCCTCTACATAAGTAAAAGCCGCTCGCTTATTTTGTTTATCGAGCCAAATAGGTGCAGGGCAAACTTGCTGCTTACTAAGCTCATATTGAGCATTTAGCGCGACTTCTGGCCAACATGATTGATAACATTTTAATAAGTAAGATTGGGAATCAGTACGTATTAAAAAGTTATCGTTACTTAAACCATTAACCAAATACTCTGTTGAGGTTATTTTGCTAGGTGCTAAAAACGCACTACAAATATTAACTAACTGAGAATGCTGTTTCATGAATTATAGTTGCGCCATTGGTTTTGCTTGGCTTTGCTCATACTCTTCGTACCACGTTTTAAACCCCCACGCTGCCATAACGGTATAAAATATAAAAAGCACGAGTGTTGGGTAATAACCTTTTTCGTAATACAAATACATTGATGCAGCATCAATCACTATCCAATATAACCAATTTTCGAGTACTTTTTTAGCTACTAGGTAAGTGGTGACTACTGCAAAGCAGGTAGTAAAACTATCCAGATAAGCAAAGTCTGCATGGGTGTAATTTTGCATCACGTAACCAATCGCTAATGACGCTAGCGTGGTTAATACTATTAAAATGATATGTCGGTTCACAGGCCACGATGTAATCAAACGTTGTGCTTGATTAGCTTTACCTTTTCGCCACACAACCCACCCAAACACAGCCATGTACATGTAATAAAAGTTCAGTAATGACTCCATTAGCAACGCGCCATTCCAATACATTATGGTATAAATAAGCGTACTAAAAAAAGCCGCAGGCCAGCACCATAAATTCTCTTTTATGGCTAATAATAAATACGCCATTGATAAAGCCACCGCAATATACTCCCAATGCGACATGGCAGTGAAACCACTCAGTATTTGCGTTATAAAATCCATCATTATAAAACGACCGTATTTGTTAGGAGGTTATTCGGGAGATAAATCGCCCGAGATAAATTTACACACAAAGATAGCTTTACCATATTGCTCGTATGAATGTTTAATCTCTGTACTGATCACTTGCATTACTAAGTCATAATCACCAAATATTTGAGTCGACATGGTATTCGTGATCACTTTGAGCTCTTCATAGGCATTTACTCTGTCGATAAAGCCTTTAATAAAAGGAATATAATCTTGATGAAGCGGGTATTTACTGATCTCTACTGATAATTTCATTTCAAACTCAACTTTTTAATTATTTGATTTCAACTAATCATTCAACGCAACTTAAATACAGTGTAAAATTACACTAACACTCAATATAACTGAGCTTATTATGGCACGCAGAATTACCTATACTTTTAAAAATCAACCGCGCGAAATTAACTTCGCAAAAGATAAATACCACGATATGTATCAGGCTATTGCGGCTGCTGAGGGTATCGATTTAACTAATTACTTAAACATGGTACGCCAAATTGAAATGACCTCTAAAGGTTCATCGGCGGTACGCAATTTTCGCGACCAAGAGTTTGCACGTATGGGCTTTAGCGATATTTACTTTATAAAAGAGTAACCATACCCAGTAAGCTAGCATCACGATCATGACAGCAATGTAAACTTACTGCATATCTTTAATAATAAATATTAGCGCTGGTACTCATAACTTACACGCGGTGTGATATTACACAATAACTCGTAAGAAATAGTATCAGCACATTGTGCAATCTCTTCTACTGGTAACTCTGGCCCCCACATAATCACTTCATCACCCACCTGGACGTTGTGCTCGTTATTACCTATATCAAGGGTGATCATATCCATAGCTACACTACCCACAATACCGTAACGATGCCCATTAATAATCACGGGTGTGCCTTCTTTTGCATGACGCGGATAACCATCACCATAGCCCAGTGCAACCACAGCCAACATCGTAGGCTTATCACTATGCCAGCGGCCGCCATAACCTACTTGTTCATGTGCCCCTACATTGCGCACTGCTATTACCTTAGTGGTTAAGCGCATTACAGGCTTTAATTGATGATCTTTACCTGTGTGATTGGCCATAGGCGATACACCGTAAAGCATTAGCCCGGGTCTAACCCAATCACCATGACCACTTGGCCACGCTATAATTCCCGCAGAGTTTGATAAACAATGGGCTTGATCAACCTCTTGGGTTAAATTATCGAACAAACTTATTTGCTGCACTGTTTTAGTATTTTTTACATCATCGGCACAGGCAAAGTGAGTCATTAAATTTATTTTGTTTTGTGCATTTGGGCTGGCTTGTAGTCGCTGATAAAACATATCAAACTGCTCAGGCGCAATACCTAAGCGATGCATCCCGGTATTTATTTTTAACCAGCAATTTAAAGGCGCATCTAGCTGCGCACTTTCCAGCATTTTCAGCTGTATCTCATCATGAATAATGGTTTGAAAATTATTCGCCAGTAAAATAGGTAAGTCTTCTTGATGAAAAAAGCCTTCTAGCAACACAATCGGTTTTGTAAGGCCACCTGCACGCAGCGCTAACGCTTCATCTATACGCGCAACCGCAAATGCATCGGCCTCGTTTAAATGCTGCGCTATGGTGACTAAACCATGCCCATAAGCATTAGCTTTTAATACCGCCATTACTTTACTATTGGGCGCAAGGCGTTTTACCTGTGCTAGGTTGTGTTCAAGCGCGGTTAAATTAATTTCAGCAGTGGCTAAGCGCATTAGTAATCATCATCTACAGCAGGCCCCGCGTAATTATCAAAACGAGAGAATTGACCTTGGAAGGTTAGGCGCACTTTACCAATCGGACCGTTACGCTGTTTACCGATAATAATTTCGGCAATACCTTTTTCAGTACTGTCTTCGTTGTATACTTCATCACGATAAATAAACATGATCAAATCGGCATCTTGCTCAATAGAGCCCGACTCACGTAAATCTGAGTTAATTGGACGTTTATCAGCACGTTGCTCTAGAGTACGGTTAAGCTGCGATAGAGCAACAACCGGACACTGCAACTCTTTTGCTAATGCTTTGAGTGAGCGTGAAATTTCGGCAATTTCTAAGGTACGGTTATCTGACAAGCTAGGTACACGCATTAATTGCAGGTAATCGACCATGATCATACTGATACCACCATGATCACGTGCTATACGACGTGCACGTGAGCGAACATCGGTAGGTGTTAAGCCTGAGGCATCATCAACGTACATTTTGCCTTTTTCCATGAGTAATCCCATGGTTGATGAAAGGCGCGCCCAGTCATCGTCATCTAGCTGACCAGTACGTACTTTAGTTTGGTTAATTCGGCCAAGGGACGCCAGCATCCTCATCATAATTTGTTCAGAGGGCATCTCTAGAGAGTAAATAAGCACTGGCTTGTCTTGAGTCATTGCGGCATGTTCAGCAAGGTTCATTGCAAAAGTGGTTTTACCCATTGATGGACGCGCTGCCACAATAATTAAATCAGATGGCTGCAAACCTGTAGTCATTTTATCAAGATCAGCATACCCCGTGCTCACACCGGTCACACCATCTTGTGGTGACTGGTAAAGCTCTTCTATTTTATCAACGGTTTTTTCAAGTATGTTGTGAATGCTTTGTGGGCCTTCACTACTTTTTGTACGCTGCTCAGCAATTTTAAAGACTTTACTTTCAGCAAAATCAAGTAAGTCGTGGCTAGTACGCCCTTCAGGATTAAAACCCGCTTCGGCTATTTCATTGGCAACACCAATCATTTCGCGAACAACGGCGCGCTCGCGAACAATACTTGCGTAAGCGTCAATATTGGCAGCACTTGGGGTGTTTTTTGCTATTTCGGCTAAATACGCGAATCCACCAATACCTGACAACTGGTTATTTTTTTCTAAACTCTCAGAAATTGTGATTAAGTCAATCGGATCACCAATTTCAGCAAGAGCCGTCATCGCCTCAAAAATAAGCTTATGGGTACGGGTATAAAAATCCTGCGCCACAACAAGTTCAGCTACGCGATCAAATGCTTGGTTATCAAGCATCAAACCACCTAAAACAGATTGTTCAGCTTCTATTGAATGGGGAGGAACTTTAAGAGTGTCGACTTGCTTATCTGGTTTGGCCATAACTTCACAGTACTAAAATTGAATGGCTCTATTCTATCGACTTGGCGGGGCTGTGCAAATAGCAAAGCAGGAAATCTTTTCCTGCTTTTTGTTACTTAAAATAAAATAGCTAATTATTGACGTTTAAGTTCGATAACACCGCTAATAGTATTCATCTCTACGCTAGCATCAGTGCCATTAGTATTAAACTTAATTCCACTTGCTGGGCCATATTTGGCTTTTTGTACTTGATCGTTAGTTAACTGGTTGTCAATTTTACCGCCAGCGTGTGCTTCAACCTCAAATTGTGCTGATAAATCAGCAGGGAAATAAAACGCAGCGTTACCACTAACAGATTCAAAACTCACATCAGCATCACTCAGAAGGCGGTTAATTTGTACCTTAACTTCGCCGTTAACGGTGCTTATTTGTAATTCTTTAATTGTATCGAAATTAAAGTTAATATCGCCATTTACGTTTTCTAAGCGAATATCATTGGCCGTCGAGTTTGATGTAATATCGCCATTAACCGCACTAAAACGAACTTCACCGCTAGATTGCTGATCATCAATCGAACCATTAACAGTTTCAAATTGAACTTTACCATTAAGTGCTTTTGCCTTAATGTCACCATTTACAGTGGTCAGCTTAATATCGCCATTAAGATCGTTTACTGTAATAGCCCCATTAACTACATCAATTTCAGTACCTTTTTGTAACTCTTTGGCCGTTATAGATGCATTAACACCCACAAATTCTAGCGCACTACTTTTTGGCATAAAAATAGTGAGCGTTGAGCCATTGTTGTTATTATCCCAATTAGAAAGTTCAGGCATTTTCACAATAAACTGGGTTTTATTACCCTGTGTTTTAAGTGTGTAGCCTTGTGCCTTATCATCAAGTTCACCGGTTACTTTAAATTGATTTTTATCCCAACCTGTCACTTTAATATCACCACGCTGGTTTTCAATGTGGATCACCCCAGCATTGGGTACCTCAATTTGCTGATCTATTTTTTCACCAGCAAATACGGCCATGGGTAATAAAGCGATCCCTAATATTATTGCTTTCATTTATTTCTCCTAGATGTGTTGCCAACGCGGTGCATGCACCTTGTTAATTAAGTCGAGTTGTTGTTGATAAACTTGCGCTAACATAGACAATAGCGCCTTGTTTTTCGGTTCATTTTCAAGAGTTTGCTTTATTGCTTGCTCTGCATCTTCAAGTTCTTGTAACTGCACTTGCCAGTTGTCGGTCAATGCTGCTTGGCTTTGATATTGCACTAGTAAACTTTGTTTTTGTTTAGTAAAAAACTCACTCATTGCCACTGCAGTATTTGCCTCTGGTACTTTAAATAACAACACTGTACTCACTAAAGCCGCGGTAAAACATGCAGCAATGGCGGTGAGTTTTGGCCAATATTGATTGCTATTAATAGCGGGCTGATTATTAGCTATTATTGCGCGCTCAATCCCATCCCACAGTTCTTTTTTTGGTGGAATATTTTTATCTAACTGGGTTAAAGACTCATTTAAGTAGTCATCAAAATTTGTTTTACTCATTTTCATACCACTGCTTTAATAGTTGCCTTGCACGATGATATTGCGCCTTACTAGAGCCTATCGCCATGCCTAACAGGGTTGCAATTTCCTCATGCCTATAACCTTCTACTGCATAAAGCACAAATACCATTCTTGCGCGCTCAGGCAGTCTAACAATTAATTTATCTAGCCCGTTTAATCCGTTACAGTCATGTGCAGCTTGTTCATCCATTCCGCTTTGCTCAAAGCTAATTACTTTATTAAGCCAATGTTTTTGCCTGCGCACATAACTAATAGCAATATTACTGGCGACACTGTAAAGCCAAGTGGAAAACTGCGAACGTCCATCAAATTGCGCTATTTTGTTCCATACTTGCACAAACACTTCTTGGGTAGCATCTTGCGCATGGCCCTCATCGGCTATTAGCCTCAGGCATAAGCCGTAAACTTTTGCTTTATGCATGTCATAGAGCGCTTTATAGGCTAACTGGTCGCCGTTTTTAACTTGATCAATAAGCATTTGCTGCACTTGATCAGTTATTGGCTGATTAGCGTCCATTAACATCGCAAATTTTTCCTGTTTATAATTATGTAATTGCAATTTAACTTATAAGACGCGCAGAAGAATAGAAAGGTTTAAATGAAATAGAAAATATTTGTAGAAAATGAAGCTTTATTTTAGAAAAGTGTTTAATTTTACCCACAACAAACAATTTATTGCTTTGGGTTATAAATTTTAGACACAAAAAAACCGTGCAAAGCACGGTTTTTTTAGCTTAATATTTAAAATTAAGCTTCAGCAATAACGATTACTTTAATAGTAGCTGTTACGTCTGAGTGTACTGCGATTGCAACGTCAAATTCGCCAGTCTCACGGATAGTACCTAGAGGTAAACGAACTTCTGATTTAGCAACTTCAACACCAACAGCTGAGATAGCGTCAGCGATGTCACGAGTACCGATTGAACCGAATAATTTACCTTCGTCACCAGCTTTAGATACTAATGTAACTTCTGCTAATGCTTCAAGTTTGTCAGCGCGTGCTTGTGCTGCAGTTAACTGTTCAGCGATTTTTGCTTCTAGTTCTGCGCGACGTGCGTCAAACGTTTCAATGTTTGCTTTAGTTGCAGGAACTGCCTTACCTTGTGGGAAAAGGAAGTTACGTGCGAAGCCAGATTTAACTACAACCTGGTCACCTAGGCCACCTAGGTTAGCGATCTTATCTAGTAGAATAACTTGCATGTTTCTACACCTTTTAAAAACGTGTTAATCCGCTGCTTACTTATGTAAGTCAGTGTATGGAAGAAGGGCTAAGTAGCGAGCACGCTTAATAGCAGTTGCTAGCTGGCGCTGGTATTTAGCGCTAGTACCTGTGATACGGCTAGGTACGATTTTGCCACTTTCTGTAACATAGTTTCTAAGAGTAGCTAGATCTTTGTAATCGATTTGTTGTACGCCTTCCGCTTTAAAGCGGCAGAACTTACGACGTCTGAAATAACGTGCCATGAGATTAATTCCTCAAATAATTCTTTCTATATGCTGAGCATGCAAAACCAATTGGCTAAGGCCGTTACGACCTTCGTGGCGATTTAAAAAACCACTCACTTGCAATGCCTGCCCAACGTGCAAATGTTGAGTCTGTTGTTGCATTTGCTTACCACTGGCAACCACCTGAAGCCTAACATAACTATTACGGTTAAGATCTGCTTCAACTTGCATTGATTTATGTTCTACAACAAAAATACAATGCGGTATGCCCGCGGGGCTTTGGCTAAACTTGGGTGTTTTACAAACTACCCCCGATATAACCAGCTGATTCGTATATGGGCTAACCATTATAGTAACTGCTGACTACGTGCCATGCTAGGACTCAAAACAATTAAGCAGCTGGTGCTTCTTTCTTCTCTTCTCTTACAAGAGGAGACGCTTCAGTTACAGCGTTTTTAGTACGCATAACTAAGTTACGAAGCACTGCATCGTTGTAGCGGAAAGTAGTTTCTAGCTCGCTGATTACTTCAGTTGGTGCTTCAACGTTCATAAGAACATAATGAGCTTTATGAAGCTTGTTGATTGGGTAAGCCAGTTGACGACGGCCCCAGTCTTCAAGACGGTGGATAGTACCACCTGCTTCAGTGATAGAACCAGTATAACGTTCGATCATACCAGATACTTGCTCACTCTGATCAGGGTGAACCATGAATACGATTTCGTAATGACGCATGGATATTCCTTACGGTTAATAGAGCCTTCTACCGTTTCGGCCGGTCGGTTTAAGGCAAGGAATTAATAGTTTAAAAGCCGAAATGAGCGCGCATTTTACGCTTAGTAGGATAATTAAGCAAGCAGGTTTTTTAAGCTTTGATAGATAAGTGTTAAAGGTTTCGGGTTTCGGGTTTCGGGTTTCGGGTTTCGGGTTTCGGGAAGATATTATTGGATGCTCCCTTTATATCAATAAGTAAAATAAAGATAAGTGTTTAATATTTACTAGGTAGGCGCCGAGCTTGCTCGCGTGAAAGCGTAGCTTTTATACCTAACAGTTAATTCAAGTTAAATTTTTTGCGCATTAAAAACACTTTTTACTGCTAGAGTGGGATTTATTTATTAATTCTATTAGATATAAATCCAGCTTATATGTTTCTAAAAAGTTATTGTCATAAAAATCGCGTATGCACTCTTTCAAAAATTCACTCTCTGTAACCTTTGACAAAGTTTTGTATCTAGATTGATAGAAAATGAAAAGCCCCTTTAAAGCTAGGTTTCCACCTAGCGACTTAACTAGCTCCTTATATAAGAGTAATCGAAGTTTTTTGTCCGTAACTGAGGAAATAAACTCAAAAATATTTATAAAGTCTCTATCAAAACTTTTAAGAAAGGTATTATCCGTTAAATAGATAAACGCTATCATTTTATTATAGATGGTTTTAATCAAATCCCTCTCATCATTAGATAAAATAACAAATTGAAATGCTTGAAACTCTTTACAATAATTTTTACTACAATAAGCCGATAGATGTTCGAAAACGCCCACTCCATATTTAGCCTTAATATCATCTTGATTAATCAGTTTAGGGTCTTTTATGAGGTAGCTAAAATCAGATAGCTTAGATCTAAAAATACTCTGATTCACATCTTTATTCTTTGATGGAATATCCTTTACGTTATTGTTTTGCAATGACTCAATAAACATAGGCAGAGTTTCTTTTACCTTTTCAAAAAGTAAAACGTCAGTTTGAGTTTTCATAAGCGTTCTTGTTTCTGATAATTCTTTTTTACTCGTCTGCCAAGTTTTATATAAAAGAAAAATACTGGTAATTAAGAGTATAGGCTGAAGCATATTATTCAGATAAGTGGCAGTATTAACCCAACTAGAAATATTTTTATTATTTATTAAATCAATTCCAAAAGTTGCGATATAAAGCCCGATAATAATTATACAAGAGACTACCAACAGACAGAAAAGTAGGAAACTCGAGGTATTATATTTAAATTTTTTTCTCATTTATCTTCCTGATAACCTTATTACTATCCATAAAAATGCTAATAACTGGCAGCTAAAAACTAGCTACTTCATCCGTTGGGTTTCGTTTCACTCTTCTCAACCTTAATCACTTCCCTATCGCTTCTTTGGCGAAAAGGTGCTTTATTGGACCAAGGTTATCAACGAGTGAAAGCCCTACTCCCCGAATCAGCTTTTTAACTGGGTTTGCACCTTCAAACAGCTCTTTTAGTCCTTGCATCATGGCGATGTGTTTTTGTGCGTCGAGCTTGCGGGTACGTTCGTAATCACGCAGTGTCCGCGTACTGGCAAATTCTTTGGCGTCTTGACTTAGTAGCTCAATTAAATAAGCGGCATCTTTTAGGCCCAGGTTCATACCGAGCCCTGCTAATGGATGAATGGTATGCGCTGCATCGCCCATTAAAACCACCTTGCCATTAACCCATTGTTGGGCGTAACGCATTTTAAGTGGGAATGCAACGCGCTTACTTTGCACTTCACATAAACCACATTGGCCATCTATGGCAGCCATAACTGCTTTATTAAAGGCGGTGTCGTCCATTGCTAACAATTCATCACAATGATTGGGGCTGGTTGACCACACAATTGAATGAGTATGCACATCGCTTAGTGGTAAAAACGCTAGTGGCCCAGTTGGTAAAAACACTTGGCGTGCGGTATTTGCGTGTAACTCTTTGGTTTTAACTGTCGCTACTAACGCATGGTGATCGTAATCTTTAAAGCTCAGCGCCATATTAAACTGTTTACGAATCGCTGAATTTGCGCCATCAGCCGCCACCAGCAACTTAGCAATAATAGGTTCGCCAGTTTTTAAATTAATAAATACATCAGACTCACTTTGATGTATTTGCTGATACTCAGTATCAAACATGAGTGTGGCATTACTTTGTTGCTCAAGCTCTTTTATTAATGCAAAGCGAATAATGTCGTTTTCAACAATGTGCCCTAAATGCTCAAGCTCAAGCTGCTCGTTATTAAAGGCTATTTTACCAAAGCTATCGGCATCGCGTACATCCATGTGCGTATAAGCACAAGCACGCTCAGCTATTATGTGTGGCCATACATTTAATTGCTCCAGCAAGGTTTGGCTGGCTATACTTAGTGCGCTAACTCGTAAGCCATAATCATCACTCGGTGGAGCTTGAGTTGGCGCAGCATCTAACACAGCCACGCTAATATTCGCTTTAGCAAGCCCGAGCGCCAGCGTTAACCCAACGCAGCCACCACCCACTATACAAACCTGTACTTGTTTCATAAACGTGTACCTTGTTTAACTTGACCCATTAATTGTTTTGCTAATGGGGCTTTTAATGCAGGGAATAAATCCATTGAAAATAGCCCAATACTTCGACCAAGCGCTAACACCCGTGATGAGTTTGAAAAAAGTCGAACCAAGGCATCGGTCAATGTCATTACGGTTTTTATATCATCGCTGCGCTTGATTGAATATTGACGAGTAAAAGCATAGCTACCTAAATCATGTTCACTGTTTGCAATTAAGTTACTCAGCACTTGTACATCTCGCAACCCTAAATTAAAGCCTTGTCCTGCAATAGGATGAATTGCGTGTGCCGCGTTGCCTATCACCACTGCCCGGTGCGTCGTTAACGATTCTATTTGCCCATAAACTAAAGGGTAACTAGCGCGCATACCGGCTTTTATAAACTGTCCTGCACGATAACCAAAGGCAGTTTGCAGCGCACTTATAAAGTCTGGTTCACTTAGCGACATATACTGCTCAATATGTTCTTGGCGCATACACCATACTAACGAATAGCGGTTATTACTCATGGGT
This sequence comes from Pseudoalteromonas sp. 3J6, assembly GCF_903995135.1. Classification (GTDB taxonomy): domain Bacteria; phylum Pseudomonadota; class Gammaproteobacteria; order Enterobacterales; family Alteromonadaceae; genus Pseudoalteromonas. The sequence continues at coordinate 196,781 of NZ_LR877185.1, forward strand.
AATAAAGCCATTGGGCCATTTTGGGTAAACCGCTCAAACGCCTGATGATGGTGTCCACCAGCGACTTCTATATTGGCAATAATCGCACCTTGTTCATAAGGCTGGGTATTGAAGCCGAGCCCCAATAAATTACGAGTTGGCGACTGTGCACCGTCGGCAATCACCAACAGCTTGGCACTGAGTTTTTCACCACTTTGTAGTGTAAGTTCATTACTATCGGCGTTTTGTTTTATCGCTGTTACGCTATCTGGGCAAAAAAGCGATATGTTTGATTGCATTAAACGCTGATGCAGCGCTCTGCCAAATGGGTTTACCTCTACCACATAACCTAATGAGGGTTTTGCAAACTCATCACACTGTATATGGGTTTTACCAAAGTGTCCTTTGTCTGACACACTCACTTTTTTTATGGCCGCAGCATAGGGAGCGTTCATTTCAAATAAATTGAGGCTTTGTAAATACTCTACCGACTGCTGGGCAAGTGCGATACTTCTGTCATCAAAGCTTGGATGATAATCAGTGGTTACTTGATTCGCTTCAATTACAGCAATATTTAAGCTGGGATTTTTTCTACTTATACTTAGAGCACAACTTGCGCCGACTAAACCACCACCAATTACTACAATATCAAACTGCTTAGCCACTTTTATCTCCAAGCTTATGCGTTTTTAGCGCTTTGCATTAACGCTTCTATTTCACTAATTGTTTTAGGCACGCTAATGGTTAAGTTGTCGTGACCTGAATCAGTTACTAATAAGTTATCTTCAATACGAATACCTATACCTTGGTATTTTTGAGGCGCATTTGAGTCTTTACTAATATACAGCCCAGGCTCAATGGTTAGCACCATACCCGGCTCTAAGACACGCTCTTGGTTATTAACCTTGTAATCGCCCACATCATGAACATCAAGCCCTAACCAGTGACCAAGACCATGCATGTAGTATTCTTTACAGGCACCTTGTGCCATTAACTCATCAAAATCGCCGGTTAAAATACCTAAATCAAGTAACCCTTGGGTTAGTACTTGCATAGCGAGTTTATTTGCCTGAGATAAAAGGCCACCGGGTTTTATTTCGCTAAATGCGATTTCTTGCGCTTTAAGTACAATATTATAAAGCGCAGCTTGCTCAGTGCTAAATTTACCGTTAACGGGGAAGGTACGTGTTATATCGGCGGCGTAGCCTTGTAGCTCACAGCCTGAATCAATCAGTACTAAGTCGCCATTGTTTAATACGTCGCTATTTTGGGTGTAGTGCAAAATATTGGCGTTATCGCCACTGCCGACAATAGTGCCATAAGCAGGATGTGGCGCACCGTTCATTGCATAGTGATGATGAAGCTCTGCCTCTAGTTGAAACTCGGTTGCGCCAACGTGGGAAAAACGCATGGCTCGCATGTGTGCTCGAGCGCTTATTTCACAGCCCTCACGCATAATGTTAATTTCGCCTGGCGATTTAAATAAGCGCATTTCATGCAATAAAGGGCGAATATCTTTAATTGTACTCGGTGCTGTATCCCCTTTTTTAGGGGCACTGCGCAAAGTGTTAAGCATTGAAAATACTTTGCCATCAAAGGCAGGATACTTCCCTTGTGCATAAAATAAAATCTGTTGGCCGTTCACCAAATTCAATAATTGTTCATTTAGCTCACTAAGTGCATAAGTTTTGTCGAATAAGTATTCGCTTTGTGCTTTTTCAAAACCAATGCGTCTGCCGTGCCATACCTCTGCAAGTTTGTCTTTATCTAAGCAAAATAATAGTGAGGGTGTATCACTGTTTTTGCAGAGCACCAACACGGCATCGGGTTCGTTAAAACCAGTTAAGTAAAAAAAGTCACTGTCTTGTCGAAACGGATAATGAGTATCACGGCTACGCGTGAGCTCCGTTGCAGCGGGAATTATAGCAATACTGTTATTATCCATTGCCGCCAATAAACGCTCGCGGCGCGCTTTAAACTCTGACTTTTGTATTTCAACCATTAATAACTAACCCATTACTTTTATTGTGTTGCTCAATTAATGCAGTGTTTTTTTGTTGCTTTGTGGATTTTGCTCTTTGCCAAGTTCAGCAAAACACAGTAGCGCCGATACGCGGACGTACTCAATCACTTCATGCAGTGCTTGGCTATCTTCTTCGGTTTCTTCAAAGGTTGTATCTAGGCGTGTAATCTCACTAAAGTCGCTGATCACTTCTTTTACATCTGCCGACAGCTTGCCATAATCTTTTTGCTTTAAGCCAAAACCCAACATAAACCCAGCTACCCATGATACGAGCCCGTTAGCCTGATCGATAAGTGTTTCGTCATCACTAGGTAAAAACAAGTCAAATTGAAACTCTTCGTTATTAAAACTTTCAACTACTTGTTGATAAATTTGGCCAAAAAACTGTTTTAAATCGTTGCTAAACGACTCGCCATCATTAAATACATCGCTCAGTAAGCCTAAGTATTCTTTATCGTCAATGCTTAGCCCACAAGCAAGTAAGCCGCTAATAACGCCATGCGCTTCTGCGGGTGATACAAATATTTCATTTTTCTCTAAAAGAAGTTGGGCTTTTTCGTAATCTGGTAAGTTATTCATAATGACGTCTTCGCTTTGCTAATTAAAGCAATGCTACCACTCGATAAAAAGCAACTCCAATGAATTCTATGACTGAGGTCAAAAGCAAGCGATTGAAAAGCAAATTGAGCTCAAAAAGCAATCTTAAAAGTAAATACAAGATTAGGGTCTGTTGACCCTTCAAGGTTAAATTTGCAGCAGTCTGTTTGGTATTTAGGCAAGGCAGAGCCTATGTGGTGTGGTTATTCCCCATAAATAGGCGATAACGCAGCATCAATGCCAAACAGGCGCTGCCCGAAGGGTTCT